>JBEVDC010000073.1:0-4038 GCA_040514195.1 Candidatus Limnocylindrales bacterium
ACATCCTCAAGGCCGATCAGAAGCGCCTCCGCGAGCTTCGCCGCCGCCGTTTCTCGATGGTCTTCCAGCATTTCGGCCTGCTGCCTCACAGGCGCGTCATCGACAACGTCTGTTACGGCCTGGAGATCCGCGGCGTGGGCAAGACCGAGCGCCACGCGACTGCCCGTCGGATGCTGGCGCTGGTCGGCCTCGAGGGCCAGGACAACCAGTATCCGGACCAGCTCTCGGGCGGCATGCAGCAGCGCGTCGGGTTGGCACGAGCACTGGCCGTGGATCCGGAAGTCATGTTCTTCGACGAGCCCTTCAGCGCCCTGGATCCGCTCATCCGCCGCGACATGCAGAACGAGGTCATCCGGCTCCACCACGAGGTGGGCAAGACCATGGTCTTCATCACCCACGACCTGGCCGAGGCACTCAAGCTCGGCGACCACATCGTGATCATGCGCGACGGCGCCATCGTCCAGGCCGGCCGGCCCGACGAGCTGGTCGGCGCCCCAGCCGACGACTACGTCAAGGATTTCGTGCGCGACGTGCCCAAATCGCACGTCCTGACGCTGGAGTGGGTGATGCGCGACCCGACCCCGGAGGACGACCTCGATGGGCCCGCCTTCCCGCCCGACACCGTCATCCGGACCGCTGTCCACGCCGTCGCCGAGACCGACCGGTGCATCCGCGTCGTCGATGCCTCCGGGACGCTCCTCGGTGTCGTCGACCGGGCCCAGATCCTGGGCGTCATCTCCGGTCTCGACGAGGATGACGACTGATGGCCACGGCGCCGGTCGCCCTCACGCGCCCGATCGCCCGCCGCCCCTCGCGGCAAGCTTGGGCCGTCGGGCTGCTGGCGATCGCGGCCATCGCCTTCGTCGTCCTGCGTGGCCAATTCCTGCTGCCGCATGACGAGAGCGCGCCGTTCTTCCAGTTCCTCAACGAAGTACGGGCCTGGATCGACTCCAACCGCCAGGGAAATCCAGTCCTGGCCTTCATGCTCGCCAATGTCCGTGGTCCCGTCGCCGGCATGGTGGTGGTCTTCCAGGAGATCCTGACCGGGCTGGGATGGACCGGCGTGACGGCCATCATGGGCGCTCTGGGCTTCATCTTCGGCGGCTGGCGGTTGGCCGCCCTGATGGTCGCGGGCTTCCTGGCGTTCGGCGTTCTGGGCCTCTGGCAGGCGGCCATCGACACGCTCGCGTTGACCCTCGCCGCGGTCGTCATCGCCGTCCTCATCGGCGTGCCCCTGGGCATCCTGGCCGGGCGTAGCGACCGCTTCATGGCCCTCATCTCGCCGATCCTCGACGTCATGCAGATCATGCCGACCTTCGCCTATCTCGCGCCGCTCACGCTCTTCTTCCTGATCGGCCCGGCTTCGGCCGTCATCGCGACGCTCATCTATGCGCTGCCGGCGGCCATCCGCATCACCGCGTACGGCATCCGTGGCGTCAACCCTTCGACGGTCGAGGCGGCCACGTCGATGGGCTCGACGCGGTTCCAGACGCTGCGCAAGGTGCAGGTCCCGATGGCTCGTCCGCAGATCGTGCTGGCCATCAACCAGACCATGATGCTGGCTCTCTCGATGGTCGTCATCACGGCCCTCATCGACGCGCCGGGCCTGGGCAAGAACATCACGCGCTCGCTCGAGACGCTCAACGTGGGGACCGCCTTCGACGCCGGCATCGCCATCGTCATCATGGCCATCGTCCTCGATCGGCTGACGACGCGAGCCTCGGAGCGCGCAGAGCGCCAGCATCGCTCTGGCACGGTCGAGTCGGCCAGGCGCCGACGCTCGATCCTCTTCGGAGCTGCCGCCGTGGCCTTGCTCGGCGTCGCGATCGGGGTCTTCACCGAGATCGGCCAGACCTTTCCCGAGGGTCTCGCGTTCTCGTTCGCGGATCCGGTCAACGCCGCCAGCGACTGGATCAAGACCAATGCCTACGTCTACACGAACGCGATCAAGGACGCCGTCAGCTACGGGTTCATCAACCCGGTGGAGTCGGTCCTGACCACGGCGCCATGGTGGCTCCTGATCGTCGTCATCTTCGGCGTCGCGCTCTTCATCAGCGGCTGGCGAGCGGCCATCATCGCGACCGTCTGCCTGCTGGCGATCGCCGTGCTCGGGCTCTGGGACCACAGCATGCGGACGCTGGTGACGGTGCTCGTGGCCACCGTGCTGACGATGGTCATCGGCATCGCGCTTGGCATCCTCGCCGCCAACAACCAACGCGCATCGACCGCCATGCGGCCCTTCCTCGACGCCGCCCAGACGATGCCCGCCTTCGTCTACCTGCTGCCGGCCGTCGCGCTCTTCAGCGCATCGCGCTTCACGGCCATCATCGCCGCCCTCATCTTCGCCGTGCCGCCGGTCATCCGGCTGGTCGAGAATGGCATCCGAAACGTCCCTGCGACGGTCGTCGAGGCTGCTACCGCGGCCGTTTCCGATCGCCGCCAACTGATCTGGAAGGTGCAGCTGCCGGTCGCGCGGGAGTCGCTCCTCCTTGCTTCGAACCAGGGCATCGTGCTGGTCCTCTCGATGGTCGTCGTCGGCGGTCTCGTCGGAGCCGGCGCTCTGGGCTTCGATGTCGTGGCCGGGTTCTCGCAGCGCTCCGACTTCGGCAAGGGACTGGCGGCTGGCATCGCCATCGTCCTGCTGGGCATCATGCTCGACCGCATCACCCAGGGTGCCGGCCGAAAACGTCGCGATCCGACGCCCGATGGGGCATGATCGGACCATGAGTTCGTCGACAGGCGATCAGAGGAGGAGACAACCCGTGCGAATCAACGACTCACGGCGATGGCGCCTGCCGGTGCTGGTCGCCATGGCCGGCTTGATCGTCACCGCGTGCGGCGCCGGCGGTATCGGCGGTGGCACGAAGGAGCCCGTCGACATCGCGGTCAACCCCTGGACCGGCTCGCGAGCCAACGCGGTCGTCATCGCCAGTCTGCTCAAGGACAAGCTCGGCTATGAGGTCAACCTCAAGGACCTGGACGAGGGCGTAGATTGGCAAGGCTTCGAGACCGGTGAGGTCGATGCCATCCTCGAGGTCTGGGGCCACGACGAGGATCGAGCCACCTTCGTCGACCAGAAGAAGGTCGCCCAGGTCGTCGGTCCCATGGGCGTCAACGGCGTCATCGGCTGGTATGTGCCGGGCTGGATGGCGAAGGAGTATCCCGACATCACAGACTGGAACAACCTCAACAAGTACGCGGACCTGTTCAAGACATCCGAGTCGGGGGATCAGGGCCAGTTCCTGCTCGGTGACCCGTCCTACGTCTCCAATGACGAGGCGATCATCAAGAACCTCGGGCTGAACTACAAGGTGGTTGCAGGCGGCAGCGAGGCCGCCCTGATCGAGTCGCTGAAACAGGCGACGACGCAGAAGACGCCGCTGCTGGCCTACTTCTACGACCCACAGTGGGCGCACTCGCAGGAGCCGCTCCTGTCGGACCCGCTGGTCAAGATCAACCTGCCCCCGAATACGCCCGAGTGTGCGACCGAGGGCGAGGCCGTGGCCTGCGACTACCCGGCCTACGAGCTCTACAAGGCTGTCTCGACGACGTTCGCCGAGAACGGCGGGGACGCTTACGAGCTGATCAAGAACTTCAACTGGACGAACCTCGACCAGAGCACCATGGCCGAGCTCATCGACAACCAGGGCATGACCCCGGAGGACGCGGCCGCCAAGTGGATCGCCGAGAACGAGGCCATCTGGTCCAAGTGGATGCCGGCTCAGTAGTCGGGTCGCCCTCGATACCGCGGCGCGTCAGGCTCTGAGCCTGACGCGCCAGACGCCTCGACGCCGCGCGGCCAGCTGTCCGGGCGGCGTCTTCGTGCTCGTCCGCCGCGCGGCCAGCTGTCCGGGCGGCGCCTTCCTCGTCGCCCATCGGCCGGCGCGTCCAAAAGGTGGCCTCGGCCGCCTCATCAGGCGTCCCGTACCATGACGTCATGGGTGGCACGCGATGACCGACCGTCTGACGGCCCTCCTTGACGGCGGGGGGCCGATCCTCGCCGACGGGGCGATGGGACCGATGCGCTTCGAGGCCGGC
>JBEVDC010000109.1:0-9416 GCA_040514195.1 Candidatus Limnocylindrales bacterium
CGCGCGCAGGATCATCGAGCAGCCGATGACGGCGGCGGCTACCCAGGTGGCCGAGATGGCGAAGGCACCGCTGGTGACGCCGGGCATCGCGCCCTGGTCCGATCGATCGCCCATGCCTCGCCCCGAGCCACCGATGGCGACCGTCGTCGAGCCACCTCCGACGCCGACCGCTGCGCCCGCGGGCGTCATCGCGCGCCGGGCGACCGCGACGCCCGACTGGGCGAGGATCGTGCTGTATGCGACGTGGCAGGCGAAGGCGAAGGCGAGCGCCAGCCCGCCGGCGACGAACAGATAGAGGGAGAGGGTGGCCATGTTCAGCGTCTCCGAAGCGTCATGGTCTGCCGTCGATCCACGCCGCCACGTCGCTGGTCGGGTTCCGACCGGCCTCAGGCGACCGCAGCGCCGCCGGCTGGCGGACCGCTCCGGCGATGGACGGCGATCGCCGTGTCAGACGCGCCGAGGAGGTATCGGGTGCCACACGTGACGCACGTCTGTTCGCTGGCGCTACGCAGCGTGTCGTCGACCGGGCAGCGCACGGTCAGCTCCTGGCGGCACTCGGTGCAACGCGTCTCGCGGGCCGGGTAGAGGAGGCCGTCGAACGAGCAGTACGGGACCGAGGCAGGGATGACCGGCTGTCCGGCATCGTCGCGCGGTACCGGCACCGGCCCGACCTCGGCCGGGCGGACGTGGAAGCGCGGCAGGTGCAGCCACTGGTAGAGCCAGTAGAGCACGAGCAGCGTGAAGATCGGGCCGAGGAGGAAGAGGACGACCGCCGCCGGCAGCATGTGCTGGATGACGTCGTTCCAATCCGGCAGGATGAAGAACGAGGTCAGCTCCAGCAGCTGCTTGAAGAAGCTCTCGAGGCCGGCCTGGATCTCGTTCACGGGCGCATCTTACCGTGCGCCTCGGCTGCGGCGGCGCATCGGGTTGCCGCGCTTCCTGGTCGCCCCACGCCCTGGCGTCCAGGGCTTTCGCTCTGCATCGTCCGCTTCGCCGGCCGGCTCCAGCTCGCTGCCGCGCGGCGTCGGCGGACGTGGTGGCCGGACGCCGGGCCGACCGATCGGGCTGCTGGCCGCGGCGCCGCCAGCCGACGTGCCGCGCGGACCGCGGTGGGCGAGCTCCAGCACATCCTGGAGCCAGGCGACGCGCCGGTGGAGGGCCCCGAGCCGCTTGACCCGCTCGGCCAGGGCGCGGTCGTCGGTGACGACGATCGTCCGCGGCCGCTCCTCGTAGGCTCGCTGTTGGATGGCCTCGACGATGGCGTCGTCGGCGGAACGGCGACCAGCGTGAGCGATGGTGACCGATCCGATGTGCTCACGGATGGGTGCTCCTGGGTCCGCCATGCCGTCGAGCACGAGCGCGACGCCGACCCCTGATGGCAGTGCCGCGCGCAATCTCGGGATGAGCACGCGCGCCGCCGAGGACCCCGGACCGCCGGCGGTCCTGTGGAGCCGGTTGTTGCCGTCGATGACCAGCAGGCTGACGTCGTCGAATGGCGAGCGGCCGCTCACGCCTCTACCATCCGCGCGTGCTGCTCATCGTCGATCTCGATGGCGTCGTCTATCTCGGTTCGAACCCGGTGCCGGGCATGCCAGAGCTCCTGACCGCACGCGTGGCATCCGGCGACCGCGTCACCTACGCCACCAACAACTCGCGCTGGCATCGGACGGAATACGTCGAGCGCCTGCGTGGCATGGGCGCGCCCGCCGACCCGGCCATGATCGTGACCTCGGCACGGGCCACGGCCCTGGCCCTGGTCGAGAGCTCGCCACCCGTCCGTTCCGCCATGGTCCTTGGCGGTCAGGGTCTCGCGCGCGAGCTGCGCGACGTGGGCATCGAGACCGTCGCTCCGACCCGCTTCGGCCTCGAGGTCGGACCCGAGGCGGTCGTCGTCGGGGTCGACTTCGCCCTTCGATACGAGCGCCTCAGCCTGGCCGCCGAGGCCGTGCGCAGCGGAGCACGCTTCGTGGCTACCAACCGCGACCCGGTCTACCCGGCAGCCGAAGGGCTCAAGGTGGGTGCTGGCTCGATCGTCGCCGCCCTGGCGGTGGCCGCCGGTCGCGAACCGGATCTCGTCGTTGGCAAGCCCGGACCGACCCTCTTCCGCGCGGCGGCGGCTGCGGCCGGCATGCCGGTCAGGGCGTCGGTGGTCATCGGCGACGGGCTCCACACGGACATCAGGGCGGCCCACGCCGTCGGCGCGCGCAGCGTCCTGATGCTCACCGGCGTGACGACCCACGCGCACCTCGATGCGGCCGATGCCGACGCCCACCCCACCGCGGTCGCGCACGACGCCCATGAGCTGGCGACGATCCTCGAGCGCTTCGCCACGATCGGCTGAGGTGATCACGGACACCGACCAGGGCATGCTCATCATGCCCCGGCGGCCAGGGCCGGCTTCGAGGCGGCGAAGGCATCGAACTCGGCCAGCAGGCGCATCCGCGCCGGCTCGTCGTCCTGCAGGAAGGCGACCTCGAGGGCATGCCGGTCGAGGCGCCAGAGCTCGGCCAGCGTGAGGCCCAGCGTGGCTCGAGCCCGGGCGTACTCCAGCGGCAGCGTCAGTGCGCTGACGGTCCGGTCATCGGTGCTCAGGGTCGCCGGCACCCCGGCGCGTACGAGGCGGGGCAGGGGATGATCGGCCAGGGTCGGGTAGAGGTCGGCCTGGAGGTTGCTGGTCGGGCAGAGGTCGAGGGTGACCGCGCGGGCCACGAGTTCGGCCATCAAGATGGGGTCGTCTTCGGCCGATGCGCCGTGGGCGATGCGCGCTGGCTCGAGCGCCAGCGCTCGCCACACCTGGGCCGCGCCGCCCCACTCGCCAGCGTGGACGGTGATGCCCAGGCCCGCCTCGCGAGCGATGGCATAAGCGCGCGCGTGGATAAGCGGGTCCGGGTAGGCGGCTTCCGGCCCGGCCAGGTCGAAGCCCGTCACGCCATCCGGCATGGCGTCGGCGGCGATCCGGGCGACTGACTCGTTGCTCGCAGGCTCGTGGGAGCGGAGGGCGACCGCGATGAGCCGCACCACGATCGGCCGCGTCCCATTCGCCGCGACCGCGGCTGCCCCGCTGCGGGCGCCGGCAGTCACGGCCGCGATCCCGTCACGGAGCGAGAGACCGCGCTGGACATGGAGCCCCGGACCCCAGCGGATCTCGACGTAGCGCGTGCCGTCGCTGGCCACGTCCTCGACGAGCTCATGTGTGATGCGCTCGAGCGCCTCTGCGTCCTGCATGATCGCGATGGGCAGGTCGAAGGCACGCAGCAGGTCAGCCTGATCGAGGCAGCGCTCCGGGGCGACCAGCCGCTCCGCCATGCCCTCGACGTCGAGCCCATCATCGACGCCCCGTGCCTGGGCCAGCTCGAGCGCCGTGGCCGGCCGCAGAGATCCGTCGAGGTGGAGGTGCAGCTCGGCTTTCGGCAGCCGCCGGATGAGCGCCAGCTCCGCGCCCGGGAGCCCGGCCGCCAACGCGTCGTCCTCGATGGGCCGTAGCAGCGCGGCGGCCCGCGTGGTCGTCATCGGTCGGCGACGCGGTCGGGCACGAGCCGAGGATAGCCCGCGTCGCTGGCCGCCGTTCCTGGGCGATAGACTGCGCGCCGATGCGCATCGTCTGGGTGATCGTCAGAGCCGTCGTCTGGCTCCTCGCCGCCGCGCTCATCGCGATCGGCGCGGCGGGCCTGGCTGGGGCCGCCAATCCCGTCCCGGACGAGGCCTCCCGGCCGGAGGTCTTCGCCCGGGCCGATGCCGCCATGGCGCCAGGACTGGCGGCTATCGATGCCCAGCTGCGCGATGCGCAGGAGCTCGTCGCCGCGCTCGCCAGCCTCTCCCGATCCGCCATCGTCAACCTCAACGCCGGGGACCAGGAGGCGCTCGTCAAGGACCTCGACGACGGCGACCTGCTAGTGGTGGAGATCGGCAGCATCGCCACTGCCGTGGCCGCCGACCTCCGGTCGCTGCCCTTCGACGCCGACGCATACCAGATCAGCGGCTCCGTGGCCGGGCGCGTGGAGGCGGCCCGCGAGGCGGTCGAGACGGTCCGGCCGCTGGCCGACCTGTGGAGCCGGGTGGCGCGCGGCGCGCTACCCGCCAGCGAGATCGCCAAGCACCTCGCCGATCACGACCTGGCCACGTTCGCGGCCACGCAGGACGGAACGGCCGGGCATTACGCCGACGCTCTCAGGGGCCTCGGGACGGCACGGGCGGAGCTCACGGCGGCGCTCGAAATCCGTGACCAGCTGCTCGAGTCCGTGGATACCACGACGCTCGACCTCTGGGTCGACCGGAACCGGAAGTACGACGACGCCCTGGCCCGCCTGTATCAGGCGCTGCAGCTATCGCGCGGACGGGTCAACGATGTGGCTCGCGAGGCCTTCGCCGACGTCCAGCGGGCGCAGAAGCTCCTGCCGCCCGACACGCGCGCTATCGTCGTGATCATGAGTGACCTCGCGCAGGGCGGGCTCAACCAGGCCGCCATCCGCATCGACGAGGCACGTGGCGCGCTCATCGCAGCGGTGGCAGCGGTAGACTAGGCCGCCCGATTCCCGCGCACGCTGCCCGCGTCGCACTGCACGTGATGGCGGCCCGACGCGGGCCTGTCCGCCGCCCACGCCCTCTTCACCGTATGGGAGCCCGAGCACCGATGCAGACCCACGTCACGGACCGCCAGCCCTGGGATGTCGAGGCCGACTTGCTCGTCGTCCCTATCACCGCTGACGGCGAACCCGACGCCGCGCTGGCCGAGCTCGACCGGCGCATGGACGGGGCGCTGGCCGCCTACCGGACGCTTGGTGAACAGGTCGGCAAGCCGCACGCTGCGACCATCATCCGGGGACGGGAGGAGATGGGGGCGGCCTGGGTCATGGCCGTGGGCATCGGAAAATCGACAGACTTCGACCGGCTGGCTGCCTTGCGCTTCGGGGCTGCCGCCGAGCGACGGCTCGGGGGCCGGAACGTCGAGCGGGTCGCCGTCTGGCTGCCCGCCGCCTTGGCCGGCCATGACGAGCTCGACGAGCTGACCCTGGCCGAGCTGGTCACGCGTGGCGTGGTCGAGGGCATGCACGACCCGTCCACCATCTACCGCGATGACGTCGAGACTGCGCCGCCCGACCTGGCGGAGCTGGTCCTGGTCATACCGGACGCGGACGTGGCGGCGGCTGGCACCGCGGCGGAGCGGGGTCGGATCATCGGTCAGGGCACCAACCGCACGCGGCACCTCTCGGAGCGCGCGGCCAACGATGTCAGCCCAGAGGTCCTCGCCGACGAGGCGCTGGCCCTCGCCAAGGCCTATGACCTGCAGGTCGAGATCCTCGGCCCGGAAGAGGCTACGGCGCTGGGCATGGGCATGTTCATGGCGGTCGGACGGGGCAGCGACAATCCGCCCCGCTTCATCGTCCTGCGCTCCGGCGCTGCGGGCGCGTCGGACGCCCGGGGCGGCCTGCTGGCCTTGATCGGCAAGGGCGTGACCTTCGATTCGGGCGGCATCAGCATCAAGCCGGCCGAGCGCATGGAGGAGATGAAGACCGACAAGACGGGCGCCTGCACGGTCATCAACGCCATCGCCACCGTCGCAACGCTGGCGCCAGGGCTGCCGCTCATGGCCGTGGCGCCAGCCGTCGAGAACATGCCAGGGCCGCACTCCACCCGCCCGGGCGATGTCGTGCGGGCGCTCAACGGCAAGGTCGTCGAGATCCAGAACACCGCTGCCGAGGGCCGCCTCATCCTTGGCGACGCGATGGTCTGGGCGGAGCGCAACGGCGCCACGCACCTAGTCGACGTGGCCACGTTGACGGGCGCTGTCCATCGCGCCCTCGGCACGCAGATCACGGGTGGCTTCGGCACGCCGCAAGCCTGGTGGGACGAGGTCGCTGCCGCCGGCGCGCGGCAGGCCGAGCGAACCTGGCAGCTACCACTGCTGGCTGACTACCGCTCGGACATGGAGACGTTCTACGCCGAGCTCAACAACTCCAGCGGCGCCGAGGCCTCGCTCGTCAAGAGCGGCCTCTTCCTGCGCGACTTCGCGACCCGGCCGTGGGTCCATCTCGACATCGGTGGCTCCGGCTACGTCCGTAAGGCGACGCCGTACACGGCTCGCGGGTCGACCGGCGTCACGCACGCCACGCTCGTTGAGCTGGCCCTCCGCGGCGCCTGAGCCGCCACGCGCTGCGGTCCATGCCTGACGTGGCCTTGACCCCGTTGCTGGTCGCCTACGCCATCCTGGGGCTCATCCTGGGCCTGGCCGCTGACCGGCTATCGGCGCGCTGGCCGGCGCACGAGGACGGAGCGATCCGCTCGCGCGATTGGCGCACGGCCGTGCTGGCCGTCGGGGGCGCCTTCGCCTTCGCGGCGCTGGCCTGGCGCTGGAGCGAGCCGCGCGACCTGGCCATCCTGAGCGTCTACGTCGGGGCCCTGCTCGTGCTCATGGCCACCGACCTCGATCAGAGACTCCTGCCCGACCTGATCACGCTGCCCCTCATCGTGGTCGGCCTCGTGTTGACCGTGACCGGGCTCAACCCGCTGCTGGCGGGCAAGGACCTGCCTGTCGCCAGCGCCCTCATCGCCGGTATCGGCGCACCCGTTCTGCTCTTCGCCCTCGACGTCGTGGTCAAGGGCGCGCTGGGCATGGGGGACCTCAAGCTCGTCGCCGGGCTCGGCCTGATGTCCGGCGTGAGCCGCCTCTTCGGCGGCCTCGTGATCGCCTCGATCGCCTCCGCGGTCATCCTGGTCGTGCTCATCGTCGCCCGGCGCTTGACGATGAAGACGGCCATCCCATTCGGGCCCATCCTCATCCTGGGCGGCATCCTGGCAGCGCTGGCACCCTGAGCCCGCGCCGCGGGTGCATCCCCGCGCCGCGGGTCGCATATCGGCGCCTGGCTCGAGCGTCTCGGCGCTGGGGCTCGAGCGTCCCCGCGCTGTGGCTCGAGCGTCCCGGTGCACGCACAGGACCATCGGGCCGGGGGTCGATTGGACGCGGAGGGGTATCATGCCGGCCAGCCGGAGTCGTCCGATTGCGGGGTTCTCGCGGAGGGCGGCGCACCACCGGCGGGCTGCGAAGCCACTGACCGCCCGGGCAGCGGGAGGGAGCAACGCCTGCACGATGATGCGAACCTGATGCGCCGAACCCGCACGCACCGGCTTCGTGCGCTCGTTGGTCTGCTCCTCATCCTCCCCATCCTGCTGGGCTCCCTTGCGACGGGCGCGCCGGCCGTGCGTGCCGATGAGCTGTCCGACGCGATCGCGCAGCAGAAGGCGCTCCGACAGCGGATCCGGGACCAGAAGAACGCGCTACGCGAGCTGCATGGCGCCGAGATCAGCCTCCGCAATGCCCTGACCGCGACGGCCAACAAGCTCGACGACATCAACACCGACCAGGCCGTCGTGCGCAAGCGGATCAACGAGGCGGCCGCGGCGCTCGCCGCTGTCGAGGCGCGCTACGCCGAGCTCGTCGCCGAGCTGGAGCACCTCGACTGGACGCTCGGGATCCTGGACGGTGAGCTGGACCAAGCCAAGGCCGACCTGGCCCAGCGCAAACGCCTCTTGGCACAGCGCGTCGCTGACGCCTACAAGCTCCAGCAGACCAGCCTCCTCGAGCAGGTCCTGACGGCCGACTCGTTGACCGACGTGCTGGCGCAGGTCGGGACCTACCTCCGTGTCGGCCAGCAGGATGCGGACCTGGCGGCACGCATCGAGCGCGACAAGGTGGCCATGGCGGAGCTCCAGCGCACCACCGACAGCACGCGCTTCCGGACCGAGGAGGTCCGCCAGGAGGTGGCCGTCCAGGCCGACACCATCCGCGATCAGAAGGCGAAGCTGGAGGCCGCGCGCCGGCGTCTCGACAAACTGGAGGCCGAGACGCGGAGGCTCCAGGAGCAGCAGCTCCGGAGGTTCCAGCAGGTCGCCAAGAGCAAGGCCGCCACCGCCGCGTTGCTCCGGGCACAGGTCCGCGCGCAGGGCAAGCTGAGCGCCGAGATCGACCGCATCGTGCGGGACCAGCTCGGCCGCGGCAGGATCCCCTCCGAGTACAACGGCAGCCTCCGCTGGCCGATGTCCGGCCGGGTCTCACAGGAATTCGGCTGCACCGGCTTCGCGTGGGAGCCGCCGCTGGGCAGCTGCGCCCACTTCCACCGGGGCATCGACATCGTGGCACCGTCGGGCACCGCGGTCCACGCCTCGGGCGACGGTGTCGTCGTATTCGTCGGCTACAACCCCTGGGATCCGCCCGGTGATCGCGCCTGGATCGTGATCATCGCCCACTCGGCCGACCTCGTGACCTGGTACGCGCACATGCAGGCCAGGAAGCCGTCGGGCATCTTCCAGGGCGCGCGCGTCGACGCCGGCGACGTCGTGGGCTGGGAAGGCAACACCGGCAACTCGACCGGAGCCCACCTCCACTGGGCGGTCCAGTTCAAGGACGACTTCTCTAACCCGCGCCTCTTCCTCTGACCGCTCCGTGCTGCGGTGGTGACGGGGTCGCCGCCGCGCGGTAGCATCGTGCCGTGAAGCGAGTCCTTGCGGTCATCCTGGCTGGCGGAGAGGGCGAGCGGCTGTCGATCCTCTCGAGCATGCGGGCCAAGCCCGCGGTGCCCTTCGGTGGCAAGTACCGGATCATCGACTTCTCACTCAGCAACTGCGTCAACTCGAGCATCGACAACGTGGTCGTGCTGACCCAGTACAACCCGCGCTCGCTCAACGACCACATCGGCCTTGGCCGACCATGGGACCTGGACCGCAACCGCGGCGGCATCCGGATGCTCCAGCCGTATATCGCCCGGGGTCGCGCCAGCGAGTGGTACCGCGGCACAGCGGATGCGGTGCTCCAGAACATCGAGACCATCCGTCAGACCCCCGGCGACCTCGTCCTCGTCCTGGCCGGCGACCACATCTACAAGATGGATTACACCCCTTTCGTGGCCGCGCACCGGCGACGTCGCGCCGACGTGACCGTGGCGGTCCGTGCCGTGCCGATCGGCGACGCGCACCGCTTCGGCATCCTGGCATTGGGCGAGAGCGACGCGGTCGTGGATTGGGAGGAGAAGCCGGCAAAGCCCAAGAGCGACCTGGCCTCGATGGGCATCTATGTCTTCAGCAAGAAGGCGCTGCTGCGCTGGCTGAGCGACGACTTGACCGACTTCGGGCGGGACGTCATCCCGGCCATGCTCGATGCCAGGGCGCGGGTCTTCGGCTATCGGTTCGACGGATACTGGCAGGACGTCGGGACCATCGAGAGCTACTGGCAGGCCAACATGGACCTGCTCGCGGACCGGCCCCAGCTCGACCTCTACGATCGCGACTGGCTCATCCATACACGCTCCGAAGAGCGCGCCCCGGCGCGCATCGGGCCGACCGCCAACATCCACAACAGCCTCATCAGCCACGGCTGCCTGGTGGCAGGCACCGTCGAGCGATCGATCCTCTCGCCCGGCGTTCGC
>JBEVDC010000144.1:0-5586 GCA_040514195.1 Candidatus Limnocylindrales bacterium
GCGATGGCATCCGGGCGGGCGGCCTCGATCTGCGACAGGGCGGCGTCCAGCGCGGCCACGTTGCCGTGGACGTCGCCCAGGAGGGCGATGCGCACCGGCATCAGCGCAGCACGCCGTCAGGCGGGATGATGAAGCTCAAGAGCGCCGAGCATGCGACCTCGCCATCGACGCTGGCGACCGCATGACCGCGACCGAAACGCCGGCCGAGCTTGTCCATGGTGACCTCCAGACGGAGCACGTCACCGGGCTGGACGATGCGCTTGAAGCGACACTCCTCGATGCCGGCGAAGAGGCCGATCCGATCGCCGAAGTCGGGCTGCTTGGCGACGTACACCGCCATCGTCTGCGCGAGGGCCTCGACCAGCATCACGCCCGGCATGACCGGCAGGCCGGGGAAATGCCCCTGGAAGAACCACTCGGTCGCGGTCACGCCCTTTTGCCCGACGATGCGTCGTGCGCCGGCGTCGTACTCGACGATGCGGTCGACGAGCAGGAACGGCCAGCGATGCGGGATGAGGGCCTCGATCTCCCGGGTGGTATGGATCACGCCGGCTGAGGCGAGCGGGTCGCCGGTGGAACCTTTGGACGGAGCGTCGGTCATGCGGTCCTCGCGCTGGGCTGGCTGGGCGGATGGCCTCAGGACCGGCGGCCGCCGGCCACGAAGGCGGCGCTCCCGATCCGGTCGAGGAGGTTGGTCGTGAAGGAGCCATCGATGAAGGCGGGATCGTCGAGGATGGCCAGATGGAGGGGCGCGTTGGTGATCAGTCCGTCGACCACCAGCTCGCTCAGGGCGACGCGTGCCCGCGCGATGGCCGATGGTCGATCCGGTCCCCAGACGACGAGCTTGCCGAGCAGCGAGTCGTAGTACGGCGGCACCTCGTAGCCGGCGTACAGATGCGAGTCCATGCGCACGCCTGGGCCGCCCGGCGCGAGGAAGGCGCCGACCGTGCCCGCCTGCGGCCGGAAGTCGTGCGCCACGTCCTCCGCGTTGAGCCGGAATTCGATGGCGTGGCCCTCGAGGCGGACGGCATCCTGGGTGTAGCCAAGCGGCTCGCCGGCGGCGATGCGGATCTGCTCGGCGACCAGGTCGATGCCCGAGCGCATCTCGGAGATGGGGTGCTCGACCTGGATGCGGCAGTTGATCTCGATGAAGTAGAACTCGCCGTCCCGGTCGACCAGGAACTCGAGCGTGCCGATGTTCTCGTAGCCGGCCGCCACGACGGCCGTCACGGCACCCTCGCACAGCTGTCGGCGTCTGTCGTCGGTCAGTGCGGGCGTGGGCGACTCCTCGACGACCTTCTGGTGGCGGCGCTGGACCGAGCAGTCGCGCTCCCCGACGTGGACACCGTGGCCGTAGCGGTCGACCACCACCTGGACCTCGACGTGCCGGTTCTCCTCCAGCCAACGCTCGAGGTAGAGGGAGTCATCTCCGAAGGCGGACTGCGCCTCGGAGCGACAGATGGTCAACGCTTGCTGCAGCTCGCGAGGCGAACGGACCATGCGCATGCCGCGGCCGCCGCCACCGGCCGAGGGCTTGATGAGCACCGGGTAGCCGAGGCGCTCTGCCTCGGCCAAGGCGTGCTCGTCGTCGCGCAGCATGCCATCGGAGCCCGGGATGGTCGGCAGGCCATGTGCGGCGAGCAGCTCACGCGTCCCGGCCTTCGAGGCG
Organism: Candidatus Limnocylindrales bacterium; assembly: GCA_040514195.1. Classification (GTDB taxonomy): domain Bacteria; phylum Chloroflexota; class Limnocylindria; order Limnocylindrales; family CSP1-4; genus CSP1-4. The sequence continues at coordinate 1,670 of JBEVDC010000144.1, forward strand.
AAGCGCTCGAGGACCTCGGGCGGCGGCCCGATGAAGGTCAGGCCGTGAGCGCGCGTCATCTCGGCGAAGGCGTCGTCCTCTGACAGGAAGCCGTACCCCGGGTGGATGGCGTCGCAGCCCGTGACCAGGGCGGCCGAGAGGATGGCCGGCGCCGAGAGATAGCTGCGACGGGCTTCGGCGGGCCCGATGCAGATGGCCTCATCCGCCAGCTGGACGGCGCGCGAATCGCGATCGGCCTCGCTGTAGGCGACGACGGCCCCGACCCCCAGGCGTCGGCAGGTGCGAAGGACGCGGAGGGCGATCTCGCCGCGGTTGGCGATGAGGATGCGCTCGAACACGGCCTAGGCCTCCCGGACCGGGTCGGTCCGTGAGACGGGCTCCAACCGGACGAGGTCCTGGCCGTACTCGACGGCCTCACCCGCCTCGGCCAGCAGGCGGGCGACGATGCCGTCGCCGGGCGCGATCACCTCCTGGCGGACGCCGAGCACGTCGACGTGGCCGAGCACGTCGCCGGATCGGACCTGGCTACCGGTGGCGATGCCATCACGTGTGGCGTAGTAGCCGACCCCGGGCGAGGCCGCGACGAGCGATGCGCCGGCCGCGGGCGCAGCTCCATGTCCGTCCGACGGGCGGCCTGGCCCGACGGCGGCCAGACTCGTGCCCGCGCCCGGCTGGCCCGTCGGCGCATGCCCCTGACCCGTGGTCTGCCCGGCGCTCGCGGTCCGGCTCCTCCGGCCGTCCGCGCCGCGAATCGAGGCTGCGTCAACGGTCGTCGGAGCGAGCTCGTCCGCCGGCCGGCGGACGCGAACGTGCCAGCCTGCTCGGCGAACTTCCAGCTCGCCCATCCTTCCGGCCCGGAAGCGGGCGATCAGGAGCGGCAGGATCTCGTCCAGCAGGCGGCCGATGGCTGCCGCGTCGGCGGCGGTGGGCACCTCGGTCGGATGCTCGAGCTCCGCATCGGGGGGCGGCTCCAAGGTCGGATCGTCGGGAGGCAGCACGGGAGGTGGGCTATCGCTGGTCAACGCGGGCCGGTCGTCGAGGGCCGGCACGTCGCTCGGCTCGTCGTCCACCTAGACCTCCTCCCGCAACGGCGGCTCGTCGACGTCGTCGGCCGCCTGAGGACGGAGCGGCGCCGACTCCGCCCCGCCAAGGGTGACCCTCCCGGCCTCGAAGATCGAGCGGAGCCGATCCGCCAGGCCCGGGCGCTCGACCCTGCGAGCGACGACGGACTCGACGGCCACGCTGAAGGCGCCCATCGCACGATAGCGGGCGTAGCGTGTCTCGAGCAGCTCCTCGATCGGCAGCGTCGCCAGCCGGTCGAGCTGGCGGGCGACGGCAGCCGAAAGCCGGCGCGCGGTCTCCTTGGGGTCGCCTTGGGCGCCATCCGCGGGCTCCGGCACGACCTCGTCCACCACGCCCAGTTCGTGCTGCTCGCCCGCCGTCAGCCGCATCGCCACGGCCGCCTCCTGGGCAGCCTCCGCGGTGCGCCAGAGGATGCTCGCGCAGCCCTCGGGGCTGATCACGGAGTAGATCGCGTTTTCCAGTGCGAGCACGACGTCGCCTGCGGCGAGTGCGAGGGCCCCACCCGAGCCACCTTCGCCGGTGATGACGACCACGACCGGCACTCGCAGGCGCGTGAGCATGGCGATGCTCCTGGCGATCGCTTCGGCCACGCCGCGCTCCTCGGACGCGGAGCCAGGGAATGCGCCGGGGGTGTCCACGAAGGTGACGACCGGGAGCCCGAGCCGCTCGGCGAGGGCGAAGCAGCGCATCGCCTTGCGATAGCCCTCCGGGTGGGGCATCCCGAAATTGCGCCGGATGTTCTCGTCGGTCTCGGAGCCTTTCTGCTGTCCGACAAAGACGAAACGACGGCCGTCGAGCCGGGCGAAGCCAGCGACGATGGCCGGATCGTCGCGGAAGAGCCGGTCGCCGTGCAGCTCGACCACATCGGTCGCCATCAGTTCGAGCAGCTCGAGGGTGTGCGGCCGCCGCACGTCGCGCGCGTTGCGCACGCGCGCCCAGGCGGCCTCCCGAGCGACCTCGACCGCGTCGACCGGCGACGTGGTCATCGTCTCAGCCACGTCCAGCCTCCCGCTCACCGCCCAGGAGCCCAAGCGGATTGAAGCCGCTGATGGCCACCGCCGCGGGAGCCGCCACCGCCGGCGCACTGGCCGAGGTGTCGCGCGGCCGCAGATAGCCGAGCAGCATGGCCAGCCGGTCGCGCAGCTCGTTGCGTGGCACGACCTGATCGACGAACCCATGCTCGAAGAGGAACTCGGCGCGCTGGAAGCCCGGCGGCAGGGCCTCGGCGATGGTGCCAGCCGCGACCCGGGCGCCGGCGAAGCCGATGAGCGCATCAGGTTCGGCCAGGTTGACGTCGCCGAGGGCGGCATAGGATGCGAAGACGCCGCCGGTCGTGGGGTCGGTCATGATGCTGACGTAGGGCACCCCGGCCTCGGCCAGGCGCGCCAGCGCTGCACAGGTCTTGGCCAGCTGCATGAGGGCCAGGGTGCCTTCCTGCATGCGCGCCCCGCCCGATGCGGAGACGATGACCAGCGGCACCCGGTCGGCGAACGCATGCTCGGCGGCACGGGCCACTTTCTCGCCCACGACGGAGCCCATCGATCCGCCCATGAACGCGAAGTCCATGACGCAGATGGCGATCTCGTGCCCGGCCACCCGTCCGGTCCCCCAGACCGCTGCGTCGCGCAGGCCGGTCTGGGTCCGCGCCGTAGCCAGCCGCTCGGGATAGGGCTTCTGGTCGACGAAACCGAGCGGGTCGACCGACTCCAGGCCCGCGTCGCGCTCCTCGAAGCTGTCCTCGTCGAGGAGGTGGGTGAGGCGCGCATCGACGCGCAATCGGAAGTGGTGCCCGCACTTGCTGCACACGCGCAGGTTCTTCTCGAGCTGCTTGTTGTAGAGCATCTCGCTGCAGTCGGGGCAGCGCGTCCAAAGGTCCGGTGGGTACTCGCCGCCGCGCGGCCGGAACGGCAGCTTCACCGGCATCAGGCACGCCCTCGTACAGACGAGCGGCCCCGATGGGCCGCTCGAGTGGCACGCCCGAAGGGGGTCCGGGCCGGTGTCGACGCCCGCCAGGCGAAGAGAGCGGCTCCCGCCAGGGAGACGCCAGACGCGATGGCGCCGCCGATGAGCACCCTGCGATGGTCCTGCTCCGTCCTTCGAACGCGATCCCGAACAGCGTCGGGAAAGGCGACGATGGTGGCCAGCGACCGCCCCTCCTCAGGTTCAGGCTCGCCAGCCGCCGCATGAAGGCGGGCGGCCAATGCCTCCTCGAATCGATAGGACGGATGGAAACGCAGCAGGTTGTCGGCCAGGAGTCGTGCCGTGCGTCGCTCGGCGGGGTCGAGCTCGTCGATCAGATGCCGATCGATGAGCGTTGCCGGGGCGCGGTCGTGGGTCCTGAGCAAGGACTCGAGGTAGACGTCGATCTGGAGGGCTTCCTCCGCTTCGTTGCTGCGCCAGCCCAGGGTCACGAGGCGTCCCGGCGGCCGTCGATCATCACGGCCACGGCCCGCAGCGCGCGATGGATGAGGACGCGCACCGCGCCCTCCGAACGACCAAGGATGGCGGCGATCTCGGCGGTCGACATCTCCTCCATGAAGCGCAGCACGAGCGCACGGCGCCGGTCCTCCGGCAGGCGGTCGATGGCCCGCCAGGCGCGCGTGAGGGCGTCGCGCTGCCCGGCGGCCGCGGCGGGATCGTCTGCGGCGGCGATGAAGGCGGCCGCGTCGAGCGGCGCTTCTGGCCGACGCCGGACACGGCGGCGTTCGTTGGCGATGGCGTTGCGGGCGATCTGGAAGAGCCATATGCGGAAGGTCGATCGCTCGCCTTCGCCACGATCGTCGAACCGAGGCAGCCCAGCCAGCGCGCGCAGGAAGACGACCTCGGTGACGTCC
>JBEVDC010000150.1:0-2683 GCA_040514195.1 Candidatus Limnocylindrales bacterium
TCCAGGGCAAGCTCATCGGGGTCATCCGCCGCCTCGACTGACCGCCTGACGTCCGAACCCCTTCCTGCCGCCCCGCCTGTCTCCCCCCGGGCGGGGCGGTCGCTTCCCTGCTAAAGGCTCAACCCCTGTCGACCGAAACACGCTGACGGGCGCCCAGTCGAAGGCACGCCCCGTGCGACAATCCGACCCGTGACGACCAGCTTCTCCCAGCTCCCAGTCGGTGACTTCCTGGCACGCCTTGCGTCGGCGGATCCGACGCCGGGCGGGGGCAGCGCCTCGGCCGTCGCCGGCGCGATGGCCGCCAGCCTCTTGACCATGGTCGCAGCCCTGAGCGTCGGGCGCCCGAAGTACGCGCCTTACGCCTCGACCCTGGAGCGAGCAGCCGCCGTCGGGACAGAGATGCAAGCCCGACTGCTGGCGCTCGCCGACGACGACGCCCGAGCCTACGACGCGTTCGCCGCCGCGCTCAAGCTCCCGCGAGATGCCCCCGAGGAGGTGGCCGAGCGCACGGCCGCGATCCGGGCAGCATCCCGCACGGCGACCGCGGTCCCGATGGAGATCGTGCGCGCCTGTCGGACCGTCGTTGACGAGCTCGAGTCCCTGGCCGGCCGCAGCAACCTGAACGCCGCCAGCGACCTCGTGGTCGGTGCCTTGCTCATCGACGCGGCGGCACGTGGTGCGGCGGCCAACGTCTTCATCAACCTGCCGTCGGTCGGCGACTCCGAATTCGAGGACCGCGCCCTGCTGGAGGTGACTGGAGCACTCTCCTTCGTCGAGGACCTCGCCGCAGAGGTCCGCCTCGTGGTCGGGGCCGGTCACCTTCGCGACCCAGAGGGCGTGTGACGGACGTCGGCGTCGAGGCCGGGCCGAAGCTTCTCGTTGGCTCACCCATCGCCAAGCAGATTCGTGCGCGGTTGCGCGACGAGATGACCGCGTTCACCCACGAGCAAGGGCGCGCGCCGACGCTCGTCGTCGTCTTCGTGGGCCGTGACGCGCCATCGGCGGTCTACCTCCAGCAGATCCTGAAGTCGTGTGAGCATGTCGGTGCGGTCGGTCGGGTCGTCCAGCTCGCCGTGGGTTGCACGAGCGATGTCCTGCGGCTCGAGATCGAGACGCTCAACGCGGACCCGACGGTCGATGGGATCATCGTCCAGATGCCGCTCCCCGCGGGCATCACCTTGCGTGCCGTGGTCGACGCGATCGACCCTGCCAAGGACATCGATGGCCTCCATCCAGAGAACGCCGGGCTGTTGGCCGAGGGCTACGACGGCTTCCTGCCGGCCACGGCGCAGGCGGCCGTCGAACTCCTCAAGCGGAGCGGCATCGACATCGACGGCAAGCATGCCGTCGTCGTCGGGCGGAGCAACGTGGTCGGCAAGCCGGCGGCACTGCTGCTCCTGCGCGAGGATGCGACGGTCACCGTCTGCCATCGGCGGACGGTGGACCTTGCTTCGCATACGCGGGCCGCAGACATCCTCATCGTCGCCGCCGGCGTTCCCGGGTTGATCACCGGGGCGATGCTCAAGCCCGGCGCAGCGGTCGTCGACGTCGGCATCAACGTGGTCGACGACGGCATCGTCGGGGACGTCGACTTCCCTAGTGCCCAGGGCGTGGTCGGCGCCATCTCGCCGGTGCCAGGCGGCGTCGGACCGCTGACCAACGCCATCCTCATGCAGCATCTGCTGGACGCGGCGCGGGCGCAGGCCAGTCGACCAGGCCGGTAGGGGCTCGGCCTCGCTGGGCCGACGGCTTGCGTCGTCAGGCCCCGGCGAGCGCCTCGGCCATGGCGCGAAGATGGAGTGGCGTGCTGCCGCAACAGGCGCCGATGACGGTGGCACCGGCCGCCCGCATCTCGAGCGCGCAGGCAGCCATCATGGCTGGGTCTGCGATGTAGACAGCCCGACCGTCCACGAGCTGCGGCATGCCCACGTTGGACTTTGCGACCAGGCGAGCGTCCGGTCGTGCCGCATGCATCTTGGCGATGACCGGGGTCAGCTCGTCCGGTCCGTTGCCGCAGTTGCCGCCCAGGGCCTGGACGTCGAGATCGGCCAAGGCTGTAGCCGCCTGCTCGGGCGCGACGCCCATCATCGTGTGGCCGCGGGTGTCGAAGGTCATGGTCGCGATGATCGGCATCGTCGGGTCGGCCGCTCGGACGCCCTCGATGGCTGCGGTGATCTCGGCCAGGTCGGACATCGTCTCGATCCAAATGCAGTCCACCCCACCGGCCGCCAGCGAGGCGGCTTGCTCGGCGAAGCCGGCCACCGCCGCGTCGTGCTCGAGGGTGCCGAGCGGCGACATGATGAGGCCGCTCGGCCCGATGTCACCGGCCACGAGGGCTGAGCCACCGGCGGCATCGACCTCCGAACGGAGCAGGATGGCGGCGGTCCGATTCAACTCGTCGACGCGGTCCTCGTGGCCCGAAAGGCCCAGTCGGAAGCGGTTGCCGCCGAACGTGTTGGTCAGGAGGATGCGGGCGCCCGCATCGATGTAGCCGCGATGCACGCCACGCACGACGTCCGGGTGGGCCAGGTTCCAGATCTCCGGCGGATCGCCGAACTGGAGACCGGCCTCGAAGAGCATCGTGCCCATGGCCCCGTCGGCCAGGATCGGACCCCCTTCGTCGAGCAGCGTCGTCAGTCGGTCAGTCATCGTCCATCGTCCATGGCGGGCATGGTACGCGACG
>JBEVDC010000152.1:0-7746 GCA_040514195.1 Candidatus Limnocylindrales bacterium
TTCCTCAAGATCGTCAATCAGACCGTGCCGGGCGCCCTCAAGAAGCTCGGCTACACGCCCGAGCAGGTCGAGGAGATCGTCCAGTACGTCAACGACCGCGAGACGATCGAGGGTGCGCCGAGCCTTCGATCGGAGCACCTGACGGTCTTCGATTGCGCCTTCAAGCCGGTCAACGGCGAGCGCTCCATCCACTACATGGGCCACGTCCGGATGATGGCCGCCGTCCAGCCCTTCATCTCGGGCGCCATCAGCAAGACCGTCAACATGCCGGAGGCATCGAGCGTCGCGGACATCGAACAGGTCTACATGGAGGGCTGGAAGCTCGGCCTCAAGGCCATCGCCATCTATCGCGACAACTCCAAGCGCTCGCAGCCGCTGAGCACGGGCAAGAAGGCCGACGGCGACGTCGTCGACACGGCCGAGGTCGAGGCGCTGAAGCAGCAGCTGGCCGCCGCCGTGGCCGAGTCCAAGAAGCCCCATCGCCGACGGCTGCCGGCCGAGCGCGCCGCGGTCACCCACAGGTTCGACATCGCCGGCCACGAGGGCTACATCACGGTCGGGCTGTACCCGGACGGTCAGCCCGGCGAAATCTTCCTCAAGATGGCCAAGGAGGGCTCCACGGTCTCGGGGCTGATGGACACGCTGGCCACGACCATCAGCGTCGCGCTCCAGTACGGTGTGCCGCTCCGCGATCTTGTGAACAAGTTCAGCCACGTGCGCTTCGAGCCGGCCGGTTTCACCGGCAACGCGGAGATCCCGATCGCCAAGTCGATCGTGGACTACATCTTCAGGTGGCTCGGGGCGCGGTTCCTGCCGAAGGACGAGCGGGACGCTCTTGGCATCATCACTCGCGATCCCGAGGTCGTACCGGAGGCGCCTGGTGGGCCATCCGCCCCCTCCGCTCGCGCTCCGCTCGGGACAGCCGCTGGCGCGGCTGATCCCAACTCGCTGCGGGAGGCGGAGGCCCCCGCGACGCCCCTCGACACGTCCGCTACGTCCGGTGAGGACGCCAAGGGCGATGCGCCCCCGGCTTCGGCCGGATCACCGGTGCTGAATGGGAATGGCAGTGTCGGTGGCAACGGGAAGGCGAACGGGGGCGGGAGCGTGATGCCGTTGAACTTCGGTGGGACCACCAAAGTCGCCTTCTCCGTCAGCGCGGACTCGCCGTCCTGCGCCGAGTGTGGCTCGATCATGGTCCGCAACGGCAGCTGCTACAAGTGCCTCAACTGCGGCAGCACGAGCGGCTGCAGCTAGGGAAGAAGGATCGGCCCCGGGAGGCCCCCATCGGACGAGGAGGGCCAATAGCAAGATGGCTCGCGAGGAGCGAGCGGATTCGATCCTTGGTGGTACGGACGAGTTCATCGCAAGCATCGATCGCGTGTTATTCGATCAAGATCAGCGCTCGCGGAGTCCGGCCTACGGCCGACTCATCGGGCGATTGGAACAGGCGGTGAAGCGAGACAACGACGACACCGTCCGGGGCGGCCTTCGCGGCCGCATCGGGCGCCTGGATCACGCGCGCTGGTCGCCGTCGCGGCGCTCGTGATCGTTCACGGCCGGAAGGGTTTGGTCCGGCGGTCCTGCTGAGCCGCTGAGAGGCGTCGACTAGGCCCGCGCGCGGTTGGTCGGCGTCGTCGCGCGATCGAGGGCGCCACTCGAATAGGCAGTGATCGCAAGACGAGCCATCGCGTGCGAACGAGCGTGCGTTCCGTGATCACCCCGCCGGTGCGAGAGACGGGTTGGCCAGCCCGTCGACCACCTCCACGCCGGGTAGCGTCAGCAGGATGGTGGGTGGCGCGATGACCTTCCAACGGCGGCTGCCGCCGCCGAGGACGATGCGCTCGCGGGTCATGACCGTGGCATCGACCCACAGCGGCAGGCCATCAGGCAGGCCGAAGGCGGTCACGCCGCCGATGGCCATGCCGGTCAGGGCCCGCGTTTCGTCTGGCGATGCGAAGGAGGCTTTCCGCGTGCCGAGCCTGGCCTTGACGACTCGGTTGACGTCGAGCCGGTGGGTGGCCAGCACGATGCAGGCGGCATAGCGCGGCGGGTCGGACTTGCCGATGACCACGATCGTGTTGGCCGAATCTTCCATGGCGAAGCCGTACGCAGCGCAGAAGGCAGCCGTGTCGGCCAGCTCGGGGTCACAGGCGAAGAGCTCGTAGTCGCCGTGGCCCGCGAGCGTGCGCTCGAGCGCTGCGCGGTCGGCATCGGCGCCAGAGGTCGGGTCGGCGCCGGCGTCAGAGGTCGGGTCGGCGCCGGTGTCCCGGGCCCGGTCGGTGCCGGCGGTCACCTCGTTCGATCCCAATCGCCCAGGCCGGAGATCCGCTCGACGGTCATCCGGATGACATAGCCGGGCGGCGGGTTCGGCATGGCCGGGAAGATGACGTCTGGGCCGAGGTAGACGTGAGCCAGGCGCTGGAGCAGCTCGGGCGCACCGCCCTCGGCCACCCTCGCCTGCCCCCGAAGCACGAGGTAGTGGTCGAGGCCGTACGCGTTCTTCCCGGGTGCCTCGAACGACATCGCGATCCGCGGATCAGCGCGCAGGTTCCGGAGCTTCGTCTGGTCGTGGAGGGTGCCGATGACGACCTCGCCGTCCTCGAGCCCGACCCAGGCCATCGAGACGTGAGGATCTCCATCCGGCGCGAGCGTCACGACATGCGCGAGTGGACCGGTGGCGATGAAGTCGCGCACGGATAGCGGCAACGTGGGCATGTCGCGCATCCTAGGATGTGTGGATCGCGACCGTCATAGTGAGGCTGCCATGGAGACCATCGCCGTCGTCTTGAGCGTCGGCACCGACCACGTGGCCGAGTTCGAGCAAGGCTTCAAGGATCAGGAGCTGCCGATCTGGCAGGATCTCAACGCCCGTGGGGTTCTGACGCGGGCCTCGCTCTCGCGCCTGGACATCTCATCGCGCGGGGTCGCGGGCGCCACGCAATACCTGGTTGTCGCGGTCTTCGCCACCGATGAGGGACACCACGAACACGACAGTGACCCACGGTTCGCGGCCTGGAACGCGAAGGCCGATACCTACCAGATCGCCGACGCCCTGGCGTTCGGCGGCGAGACCATCGTCCATGTCGCCGGCTGAACGAGCGGTGGGCAGGCTCGTCGACCTGGCGGCCATCCCGCCCTTCGAGGTCTGGGGCGACGACGTCCGAGCACGGAAGGTCGAAGGTGAGCGGATCACGCTGGCCATCGTCGAGCTGGCACCTGGCTCGGGCGTGCCGGAGCACCGACACCCGGCGGAGCAGTTGGGCATCTGCGTCCAGGGCGAGATGACCTTCACCATCGACGGTGAGACGCGCACCTTCGGCCCGGGTGGGACCTGGCGGATCCCGTCGAACGTGCCGCACGGGGTCCTGGTCGGGCCGGACGGGGCGATCGCCATCGACGCGTTCTCGCCCATCCGTGACGACTGGGACTTCGCCCTGCTCGAGCCTCAACCGACGATCTGGCCTGGCGCCACGACCCGACCGACCGAGTAGCCCACCGCCGCGCCGAGGGCGGCAAAGGCCAGCGCAGCCAGGGCCGCCGGATCACCGCCGCGCGCGATCTCGACGAGCGGCGTCGGCAGGCCCACGAGCGCGGCCCAGAGCCCGGGCCGACGTCCCGAAAGAGCGGCCGCCAGGCCGGCCGCGAGCAGCAGCAGCCCGGCCGAGATGGCCGTGTCGTCCCAGCCGGGGCGCGAGTCGATCCAGGCGATGGCCAGGCCGCCGGTGATCGCGGCGACGACCGCGAGGGCATCGCGAGAACGATGCGTCCAGACGAGACGCGCTCCCATGTCGGGAAACCATAGCTGCCAGCGGCTGTGAACGGGCCTCAGTCCACGGTCACGACGATGAGCTTGTCGGCGGCTGACTCCGCGCCCCATACCTCGCCTGGTCGGCCGTGGAGCTGTCGCACCTCGGCCCCATCCGTCGGCAGCTCGAACGAGCTGAAGGTCTCCTTGACGGGGTCGAAGCGCCCGATCGCATTGGCGCCGAAGTCGGTCAGCCAAACGATGTCCTGGTCATCAACGAAGACTGCGTAGGCCATCGGCGCGTCGCCCGGGAGCTGCCATTCCTGCCAGTCCTCGGTCGCCGGATCGTACAGGCCGAGCTGGCCAGCATCCCATTCGGCGACCCAGAGTCGCTCCCGGGAATCGGCCCAGATGCGCCGCGCGCCCTGGTCCGGGGTAGGCGGCTCGATGACCTCCGCCCGTCCCGACGGCGAATGGATCTGGGCGATGTAGTCGCCGGCAAGCGATGCGTACCAGACGTCGCCGGATGGGGTCGTCGTGATGCCGTACGGGCCACGTCCCCGCGGCGCATCGAAGACGTCCATGGCCCCGGTCGCGGGATCGAGGCGACCGTAGATCCCGGACTGTCCGGTGAACCAGAGGACACCCGAAGCATCGAAGCTGGCGGTGTTGAGGTTCGCGTCGGCGCGCTCCGGCGGGAGCGGATAGATGGTCGGCTCGAAGGTCGTCGGGTCGACCCGCACGATCGCGTTCAGGCCGCCGTCGGTGACCCACGGCGCGCCGTCGGGGCCGACGATGACGCCGTGTGGCGCGGAGCCGGTGCCGAGCGGTGTGGTGCCGATCGCTCCGCTCGCTGGATCGAGCCAGCCGAGAGCCCCAGCACCCTGGGCGGTGTACCAGATGCCGCCATCCGCGGCAGGCGCTACGTCGTGAGGATGTGAGCCGGAAGGCACGCGGTACTCCCGAAAGCTGACCTTTACCGAGGGCGTGGGCGTCGGCGCGGCCGGCGCGGTGACCGATGGGCTGGAAGACTGCTCCGGGCTCGCCGTGGGGTCATCAGGCAGCCTGGCTTGGCAGCCGGCGACCACAGCTGCGACGAGGAGTGCGATGACCACCACGGGCCGTCGGGGATGCATCGTCCAGACAGCCTACCTTCGTTGTGGTCGATCCGCCCCGGGCGGCCGGTCCGTCCGCCGGCAGCGTCGTTCATGGTGCCGGCAGGCACCACAAGCATCCGGGGCTGGTCACCGGCCACGCTCAGCCTGCCGCGCGCCTCCTTGACACCGGGTGTTGACTCTCCGCAACGACCCGATGCGCTCGCGAGGTGGGGACATGGACAGCGTCATCGACCGCCGCATCAGCCGGCGATCCTTCCTCGGTGCCACGGCCGCCGGAGGCGCCGCCCTCATGGTCGGCGGACTGGGCTCGATCGCGAGCGCCGCGCCCTCCAGCGTCCAGGACGAGGAAGCGCTCTGGTTCGAGGCCACGGTGCCACAACTGCAGGCCCTGATGCGCTCGCGTCGGTTGACCAGCCGCCAGCTGACGAAGGCGTACCTGCATCGGATCTCGGAACTCAACCCGTTGCTGGGCGCTGTCATCGAAACCAACCCGGAGGCGGTCGGTATCGCTGCGCGACGTGACGCCGAGCGCCGCCGCGGACGCATCCGAGGACCGTTGCACGGCATCCCGGTCTTGCTCAAGGACAACATCGCGACCGATGACGCGATGGAGACGACGGCCGGTTCGCTCGCGCTCGAAGGCAGCCACGTGCCGGGAGACGCGCCCCTCGTACGCCGCCTTCGCCAGGCGGGAGCGGTCGTCCTGGGCAAGGCGAACCTGTCGGAGTGGGCCAACTTCCGCGGTTTCATCCCGATCGATCCGCCGTTCCCCAACGGTTGGAGCGCGCGCGGTGGCTTCACTCGCAATCCCTACGTCCTCGACTGGGATCCGTGCGGCTCGTCATCCGGGTCGGCCGTGGCAGCAGCCGCCAATCTGTGCGCCATCACGGTCGGCACGGAGACCGACGGCTCGGTCGTCTGCCCGGCCGGCAACAACCTCGTCGTGGGCCTCAAGCCGACACTTGGGCTGATCGCCCAGCAGGGCATCATCCCCATAGCCCACAGTCAGGACACGGCGGGCCCGATCACGCGCAGCGTGACCGACACGGCGATCATGCTCAACGTCCTCAAGACACCCTTCGGGCCGGTCGCGGGCCACGCCCTGCCGGCGGACTACACGGCCTTCCTCCAGCGCGGCGCCCTTGCAGGCGCCCGGATCGGCATCGACCGGCGACAGTTCGGGGCCGACTACTTCGCCCTGCCGGAGATCAACGCCGTGGTCGAACAGGCCATCGGTGTCATGGCTGGCCTGGGCGCCACGATCGTGGACCCCGTCGACACCGGGGACACGTATGCCTGGTTCGACCACGAGTTCAACGTCCTGCTCTACGAGTTCAAGGTCGACATCGCGGCCTACCTTGCCACCTTGCGCCACACGCGGATGCGCACGCTGGCCGACCTCATCGCCTTCAACCAGGCGCACTGCACCGAGGAGATGAAGTACTTCGGGCAGGAGGTCTTCGAGCTCGCCGAGGCGACGAGCGGCGACCTGAACGACCCGATCTACCTCGAGGCGAGGTCCGAGTCGCTCCGGCTGGCGCGGGACGAGGGCATCGATCGCGTCATGGCCGAGCACGAGCTGGACGCCGTCGTCTCGCCCTCATATGCCTTCGGCTCGTCGGCTCCGGCGGTGGCCGGCTATCCGTCGATCAGCGTCCCGGTCGGCCTGACTGAGGACGGCAAGCCGGCCGGCATCTGGATGTACGCCGGGTTCCTCGAGGAACCGAAGCTCCTGGCTTACGCCTACGACCTCGAGCAGGCACTCGGCGTCCGGGAGCAGCCGGCGTTCCTCAATGACGTCATCCCGGAGCCGGCGGATGCCGGCCTCTGCCCGGTACCGGCTACGGGGACCAAGCAGGGTCGTCGGGCCAACGACGCGCGCCGCCATTTCGCGGGCTCACGTCGTCGTTCACGCTGACCCGAGCGCACCATCGACCTGACCAACATCCGAGCCGGCGCGCTGCTGGACGTCGCAAGCGGCGAGCTCCGGCACGACCAGGTCGTCGTGGTCCGTGACGGCCTCGTCGATGCGGTGCTGCCGGCGGTCGCTCCCCTGCCCGACGACGCCGAGACCATCGACCTCTCCGATCTCACCGTGCTGCCCGGCCTGATCGATTGCCACACGCATCTGATCGGCGACATGGAAGGCTCTGACGTGCCCTCGATCGCCATGAGCGAGGCACAGGAGGTGCTCATCGGGGCCCGCAACGCAGGGGCCACCCTGCGGGCCGGCTTCACGACCGTCCGCGACGTCGGCACCTTCCGGGCGTTTCTCGATTGCGCGCTCCGTGACGCCATCGACGCGGGTTGGGTCGCGGGCCCGCGGATGCAGTGCGCCGGCGCCTACGTCACCGCGCCAGAGGGCGGAGGCGAGCTGACCGGCCTGCCCGTGGGGACCCAACGGCCGGAGAGCGCTCGAGTCGGCGTCGTGCGTGACGAGGCCGAGATTCGGGCGGCGGTCCGACGCATCCTCGATGGCGGCGCGGATCTGATCAAGGTCATCGCGACGGGCGCTGTCCTGACGCGCGGCACCGATATCAACGCGGTGGAGCTGCCCGAGCCGCTCATCCGCGTCGCGGTCGAGGAGGCCGCCGCGCAGGGCGCCTTCGTGGCCGCCCACGCTCATGGCACCGAGGGCATCAAAGAGGCCATCCGTGCCGGCGTCCGCTCGGTCGAGCACGCCTCGCTGCTCGACGACGAGGGCATCGAGCTGATGCTCCGCCACGGGACGTTCCTGGTGCCCGACATCTACGACGGCGACTGGATCGACGAGCAGGGTCGGCGGGCGGGCTGGCCAGCCGAGACGCTGGCCAAGAACACCGCCACGAACGACGCACAGCGCCGTGCCTTCGGCCGGGCCGTCGAGGCCGGCGTGACGATCGC
>JBEVDC010000168.1:0-9631 GCA_040514195.1 Candidatus Limnocylindrales bacterium
GGCCACTTCTACTGTCCCGCTGAAGCCCGACGAACGAGTCGTCGATCTTCTGCCACGTCACAAGGGCCTCTATCACGCCGGCTGCACCGGCTACCCTAACCCAACCTACCCATGACCTTGCGTCTGGGGCAGCAGTGCTGAGTGATCAGCGAATATGAGTCTACCCTGAGAGGTGCCCTGCCTCAAGGGTTTCGGTCTGCACCAAGGTTAAAATTCCGCAACCATCCAACGGCAGGTCGGGGGTTACGCAAAGCCGGCCAGACCGACGGCCGCGAGCCTTCGGCGGCACGTCGCGAAGCCCGGTGGGTTCACTCCCTGGTGATGGTCACGCTCTCCATCGGCACCGGCTCCAGGGCCGTGTTGCCGAGACCACCGGCGTTGGGCATCGCGCCGATGGCATCGACCACGTCCATGCCCTCGACCACCTGGCCGAAGATGACGTAGCCGCCGGCCTTGTCGAGCCTCCCCGCCAGGTCCTGGAGGGCGATGAAGAACTGCGAGCCCTGCGAGTTCGGCTCTGGCGTCCGGGCCATCGAGACGCTGCCGCGGATGTAGTCGCCAACGACCGGTTCATCCTGGATCGTGTAGCCGGGGCCACCGGTGCCGACCTTGTCGCGATCGAAGGCATCGACCTTGCCGTACTTGCCGTCGCCGCCCTGGATGACGAAGTCGGGCACGAGACGGTGGAAGGCCACGCCGTCGTAGTAGCCCGCCTCGGCCAGCTCGACGAAGTTGGCCGTGGCGATGGGCGCCGTGTCGGGCTTGAGGGCGATGACGATGTCACCCATGGGCGTGACGATGGTCGCCGTCAGCTTCCCGCCAGTCGCCGCCCCGGACGGCGGGACCTCAGAGGCCTCCGACGTCGAAGCCGCCGAAGCGCTCGGGGACGACGAGCCGCCGCCGCAGGCGCCAAGGGCGAGGATGGTGGCCGCGACCAGCCAGAGAGTTCGGGATCGGATGGTGATCATGGGCTCCCTGTCGTGCGTATCGATCTCATGGTGGAGCGGGTGCCACCCCCTGGCGCGTGGCTGGACTGACGATCAAGCGGCCGCCGCGATGGCCGCCGGGAAGTCGATGGCGCCGCCGAGCAGGGCCTCGCCGAGGAGGATGGCGCGGATGCCCGCATCGCGGATGCCCGGCAGCCGGCCGACGTCGGTGACGCCGCCGGCGAGCACGAATTCTGCACCGGATCGCGCGATCAGGTCTGCCAGCGCCTCGAGGTCGGGCTCCGCACCACCGTGGGTCAGGACGAATCGGTGCACGCCCGAGGCCGAGAGCTCGTCCACGAGGTCCTCGAGCGTGCGCGCTCGCGAACCACGCCAGGCGACCTCGGCGAAGCGGTCGGGTCGCGCGTCGAGGCCGACCGCCAGCCAGTCACCGGCGATGCGCAGACAGGCGGCCAGGCGCTCAGGATCCTCGGCCACCGACAGCAGCGGCATGATCACGCGCGTCGCGCCAGCGGCGAAGGCCAGCTCGATCTGCTCCGGACCATCGACGCCTCCCGCCAGCTGGAGTGGCGTGGCAACAGCCCTTGCGATGGCCTGCACCGCGGCCGTGTTGACGGGCCGGCCCGCGGCGGCCCCGTCGAGGTCCACGAGGTGGATGGCGGGCGCGCCGAGCCCAACGAAGTGACGCGCGATGCGCTCCGGCCGGTCGGTCGGCGTGCCGGTCCCGGTCGCTGCCCCCGGCCAGAACACGAGCCTTGAGCGGCCGGCCTTGAGGTCGATGCTCGGAATGACCTGCATCGCGCCTGCCGTGTCAACGCCCCGGCAAGGGCCGGGGTTCGGCCGGTCCGGCGCCCTCGCCTGCCATGAGCCGTCGGTGGAAGCTGACCGGCAGGCTGCCGGCATAGATGAGCGCGTCATGGAAGCGCTTGAGAGAGAACGCAGCTCCCAGGCGGCGCCGCTCGTCGTCGCGCAACCGCAGGATCATGACCTTGCCCAGGAGGTAGCTCAGTTGGTAGGTCGGTGTCGACGTGTATCGCTCGACCTCGGCCACGGCATTCGGGCGCTCGAAGCCCGTGTGCCGCACGAGGAAGTCGATGGCATCGGCGACGGACATCTCGCCGCGGTGCAGGCGGACGTCGAGGATGATCCGGCAGGCCCTCCAGATGGCGTCGGTGTGGAGCATCAGGCGGAAGGGCGCCGCGTCGTCAAAGCCCTCCTCGCGCATGACCTGTTCGCTGTACATCCCCCAGCCCTCGGTGAACTCGGGGGCGTCCGCGATGGCCCGAATGAGGCTCGGATGCGTGATGGCGGCCGTCAGCTGAAGGTGATGGCCCGGGAAGGCTTCGTGGATGCTCGTGTTGCTGATCGATGCCCGGTTGTGCTCGCGCATGGCGGCCGGGTCGCCGTCCACCGACGGCGTCACGATGTAGACGCCGGTCGGGTCTCGATCGAAGCGTGGCGGGTCGAAGTAGGCCGCAAATGGCATCACGTTGCGGAGGTACTCCGGGGTCGCGATGACATCGAGGCGTTCGCCGTCTGGGATGGTCACGAGATCGCGTTCCACGAGGTGGTCACGGGCCCGGAACATGGCCACCCGGTACTCGTCGAGGGCGGCCTCGAACGTCGCCGGGTGGTCCGACTTGATGCGCTCCAGAACCTCGGCCTCGGAGGCCATCGGGTCGATCTCGGCAGCGACCGCGACGCGGGCCGCCTGCTGCTCGGCGAGCTGCGCCTCGCCGATCTCCAGGATGTCATCGGTCGTCAGGCCGTCGAACGCCCGGAGCGCGACCAGCTCGTCGTACGACTCGCTGCCAAGCGCGAAGTCGTCGGCGTCGGGCTCGATGGTCCCCGACAGCCAGGCCTCGTACCTCGTCAGCGCCTCGAGTGCCCCCGAGATCGCGAGCCTGAGCCGTCGTTGTCGCGCATCGCCCTCCGACCACGTCCGATGCGCAGCCGCGGCGATCTCGTCGAGGAAGGTCGGTAGCTGACGGGACGAACGCAGCTCCAGCACGTCCCAGCGCGCCACGCGCCGGCCGTCCAGGACGTCGGGCTGCTGGGCGAGCACGCGCGGCGCCTCTTCGAGCCGGCCTGCGATCGACTCGAGCCGGTCGGAGAGCGGCGCGAAGTCGCGTGCGAAGAGGGAGAACAGGCCGTCGCCGATCTCGTCGATGGCCGCCGGCCGGCGCTCCCAGGCGCGCAGCTCGGACATGGTGAAGAGGTCCTTGCGGGCTTGCCAGAGGGCGACATCGCGCTCGAAGGCAGCCGCGGCGGAGAGCCCAAGGCCGTCAAGGGCCTCGAGGGCTCCGATGTATGTCGTCGTCTGGGCGATGTCCTCCTGTGCGGCCTCGCGCGAGATGTCACCCAGCCGGTCATCGCGACTGTGCCGGCCGAGGAAGGTGGCCGACACGGGCTTGCGCTCGACGAGCGACTCGAAGCGGGCGGCCGCGAGCGCCTCGAGATCGGCATCGAGGGGTCCGGATGGGCGGTCGGGCACGGTTTCTCCCTGGTCTGTCGCTGGCGAACGGGCGGTCGGTCGTCGGCGTTGGGCGGTCAGTCGCCGCGCTTGAATGCGGCGTCGAGGAACTTGACGATCCGGTCGATGCCGCGTTCGTCGGTGATCACGGCCGCCGCGTCATCCCGGTCTCCCTCGACCGGCCAGGTCGTGAGGTCGGGCGCCAGGTTCTCCAGGGTGCGCAGTGTAGCCGCCGGCAGCAGGGGGTCATCGGTCCCGGCCACGAGGAGGATCGGTGCGCTCGTCCTGGCGACGGTGTCCATGACGTCGGAACTCGTCACGTCGCGGCCCGTCCGGAAGAGCATCGCCACCAACGTCGCCCAGTCCGCCGGCCAGGCGAGGGGCACGTCGTCCTCCTTGATCTGAGCCGCGATCGCGTCCGCCACCCGTGGCCAGGGCCCGATGGCGACGATGCCGTCCACTCGTGAGTCGCCGCCCGCGGCGGCCAGGACCGACGAAGCGCCGAGGCCGACGCCGACCAGCGCGATCCTCTCCCGCCCCTGCTCCGCGACCGCCTCGATGGCGGCCCGTACGTCTTCCGCCTCGGCCGGACCGAGCGTCGTTGCGGCGTCCGCGCTCGCACCGTGGCCGCGCAGGTCGAGCGTCAGCACGTCGTGCTCGGCGCGCAAAGCAGCTGCCAGCCGTTTGAGGTCCGCTCGCTCGCCGCCCGCATCGTGGACGAGGATGACCGCGGTCGTGCTCTTCTTGGCCTTGGAGGGCGTGGACCAGGCGGACAGGACGGTGCCGTCGGCCGACGTCAGCTCGATGACCTTGCTGTCGGCGGGCGGAGCGACGGCCTGATTCGCGGCCGATCGCTCGGGCGGGTCGGCCAGGCGCCCGCTGCGCTCGATGGCGACCCAGGTCAGGTAACCGATGACCGCGATCAGACCGACGGCCACAAGGAAGGTCAGGACGGATTGCAGCGTCTCGACCGAGAAGACGCGTCGCCAGCGAGGCGGCTTGGGCGGCGCGTAACGCTCAGAGAACGAGATCGATCCCGATCCCTGACTGCCTGCGGGCGGCGTTCCCGAGCCGCTACCCGTGACCACGCCGTGCCGACTCAGACCATGGTGGGAGCGATGCCGCAAGCCTCGAGGGCCCGCGTGCAGGCGCCGATCGTGCGCTCGATGTCGGCCCCGTCGATGCCGTAGTGGGTCACGGCGCGGATGGCGCCGTCGCTGAAGGGAACCATCAGGACCCCCTCGGCGGCGAGCGTCTCGAGGACACGGGCGCGTTGCTCGACCTGGCTGAGCCGAGCCGCGGGCCCACCGCTGGCCGCGATCGTGAAGACCACGAAATTGGTGCGCACGGTGGCAGGGTCGAGATCGACGACGCCGGGCATGGCAGCCAGCGCTTCGGCCAGGCGTCGGGCGTTCGCGTGGTCGTCCGCGAGGCGCTCGACCATGCCCTCCGGCCCGTCGCCCAGCGCGACCAGGCCGGCAGCCGCGATGACGCCTGCCTGTCGCATGCCCCCGCCGAGCAGCTTCCGCGCGCGCCAGGCCCGACGGACGACGTCCTGCGACCCGGCGACGACCGACCCGACCGGGCAGGCCAGGCCCTTGGAAAGGCAGACGGAGACCGTATCGACGTCGCGCACGAGGTCGGCGGCCGTGGTGCCGAGCGCCACGGCTGCGTTGAAGAGTCGCGCACCGTCGACGTGCACCGGAACAGCCCGCCCGTGGGCCAGTGCAGCGACCTCGGCGGTGTAGGCGGCTGTGATCGGCTGGCCGCCACGGCGTCCGTTGGTGTTCTCGATGACGACCAGGCCCGTCGCCGCGAAGTGTGCGTCGCTTGTGTCGCGCCAGGCATCGCGGATAGCGTCGAGGTCCAGCGTTCCATCGGCGCGCGGCTCGAGCGTGCGCAGTGACGCACCCGCGACGACCGCGTGGCCGCCTGCCTCCCAGTCGGCGTGATGCGACCCGGCCGCGGCCAGGACCTGGCCGCCGCGCGGCACCTGGGCCATGACGCTGACCAGGTTGCCCATCGTGCCGCTGGCCACGAAGAGGCCCGCTTCCTTGCCCAAGAGTGCCGCCGCCCGCTCCTGGAGGGCGTTGACGGTCGGGTCGTCGCCGAAGACGTCATCGCCCAGCTCGGCCGCGGCCATCGCCTGTCGCATGGCAGGGCTGGGGTGGGTCACAGTGTCGGAGCGGAGGTCGATGCGGCCGTCAGACATCCCGCTCATCCTACCCTGCCGGTGCGACATGTCAGCCGGCACCTGCTACCATCCGCCTTCGTCGCACGGACCCGTGGTGTAGCGGCCCAACATGCCAGCCTGTCACGCTGGAGATCGCCGGTTCGAATCCGGTCGGGTCCGCCAGTCCTCCGATCCCGGCCCTCTCGGAACGGCGCCGCACTCGGTGCCACCGCGCACCCCTTCCGGTACGGGATGGCACAATCCGCCGCGTGACCCGCGACTTCCGTGGTCCGAGCTCGTCGCGTCAGGCGTCGCGCCGCCGCGAGCCGACCTTCGAGCGCCAGCCTCCGAGCGCGCGCCGCATCCTCGGCCTCGCGGCCCTCGTCCTGGTCGTCGTGGCCTCCGGCGCGTTCGTCGTCGGCGCCGTCGTCAACGGCGCGGAGCAGCCGCCGATCCCCGACCTCGTTGGTGCTGCATCGCCGTCCGCCACCCCGCGCGGGCCGTCAGCCTCGACTGACCCGTCGGCCTCGACTGACCCATCAGCCTCGGGCGACCCATCGCCAGAGCCGACGCCGGAGCTGCTGCCTCCGGGTGAGGTCGCCTGGGTGCCGGTGGTCGGCTTCTGGTCCACGACCAACACCATCTCAGAGCAAGCCATCGCCGCGGCATTGACCGGCGGAAGCGTCAAGTACAAAGACGTCATCGTGCCTGCCGACGATGTCGCCGCCATCGAGGAGGCCCTCGGCGTGACCGTCGCCGGCTCTGTGGAACGCGGCACGCCCGACGAGATACGGGCGGCTGTCAAAGGCGGTGCCCTGGGCATCCTGCGTGCCTCGGACGTCACGCCCGGCGTCCGTGCGCTGGGCATCGGCAAGCAGCAACTCTTCGGCATCTCGCGGACGGACTCGCTCGACACCTGGCCGTTGCGCGGCGACGTCCAGGACCCCGCGCCGTGGGACCAGGCACGGACCTGGACGCTCGTCGCGGGCGGCGACATCCTGCTCGATCGGGGCGTGGCGCTCACGGTCCGCAACAAGCGGGCCGGCGTCGACTTCCCGTATGACGGAGGCAACGCCGAGATCGTCAGGGAAACCTGCTGCAATGCCACGTACGGCACCAAGACGCCGGTCACGCAGCGGCTGGGCGGCAAGGATGCCTTCCGCAGGTACCTGGAGTCCGCCGACATCGCGCTCGCCAACCTCGAGAGCCCGGTCGATGACCTCTTCCGATTCCACTCGCGCGGCACCGTCTTCTCCGGCGACCCGAAGCTGCTCGACGGCCTCGCCAACGCGGGCTTCGACGTCGTCTCGCTGGCCAACAACCACATCCGCGACGCGGGTACCGACGGGATCATGGACACGGTCAAGGCCCTCAAGGCGCGCGGTATCGCTTCCACGGGCGCAGGCAAGGGGTTCGCCAATGCGCGCAAGCCCGCCATCCTCGAGACGCACGGCGTGATCGTCGCCATCCTCGGCTGCGACGCGGTCGCGCGGTCCTACTGGACGAGCAGCAAGGCCATCGGCTCGCGGAAGTGTGACCGGACGACGCTGGTCGACGACATCAAGAAGGCTCGCCAGAGCGCTGACGTCGTCGTCGTCTTCCCGCACTGGGGCGTGGAGTATCGGGCGAGGCCCAGCGATGGTCAGCGCAGGATGGCCAAGGCATGGACCAACGCAGGCGCCGACGCGGTCATCGGCAACCACGCCCACTGGGTGGCAGCCATGGAGTCCATTGGTGGCGTGCCCGTCTGGTATGCGCTCGGGAACCTCGTCTTCGACCAGACCTGGTCGACGAGGACGATGGAGGGCATCACGCTCGAGCTGACCTTCGAGGGCGAGACCCTCCGTCAGATCCGCATGCGGCCACACCTCATCCTCGACAAGGCGCAGCCGAACTTCATGGATCCGACCGGGGACGGCGCTGCGGTCCTGAAGCAGGTCCGCGACGCGTCCAAGAAGCTCTGGCCGTACTAGCGACCGGGCGCGCGCGGGAGCCGGTGCGGCACCACCTACCGCAGGCCGGCGAAGAGGTCGGTCTCGGGGAGTCGCACTTCCGACACGCCGCGCGCCGCCCTCAGGCTGAACTCCTCGTCGGGCATGAGCTCCTGCCAGTCCTCCAGGGTCAGCCCGAGGAACATGCCGTCACCCGCGATCTGGGTGACATGGGCCTCGATGGCGGCTCGTTTGGCGGACAGATAGGCGCTCACGTCGACTCGAGTCGTGACCGGCCCGCTGGCAGCAGCCATGCGCTCCATGAAGGCGGCCCTCTCGAGGCGCTGTTCCTCGCTGGCATCCTCATCCGGCAGCCACCAGGCCTTGATGCCTCGCTCGAGGACTCGCTCCATGAGCTGCTCTCGCCCACTGAACCCGAGCACGGTCTCGTAGAGCTTCGCGGGCGCCCAGGGCTGCAGGCCTTCGGCGAGCTGTTCCGGGTAGGCGTCGGGGTCGCCCGAGCGCTCGAAGGCGCCCTTGGCCACTTGGGCGGCGCGGATGTGGTCGGGGTGCCCGTAGCCACCGAAGTCGTTGTAGCCGACGATGACATCGGGTCGGACTTCGCGCACGACGCGCACGGTCCGCCCGACGGCCTCCGCGAGGTCCGCCTGCCAGAACGAGGCCGGGTCTTCGTTGTCGGGCGTGCCCATCATCCCGGAGTCCTCGTAGCCGAGCAGCCGGCTCTCGACGCCGCCAAGGCGCCGCAACGCCTCGGCCAGCTCCTCGCTCCGGATATCGGCTAGGCGAGCGTGGTTCTCGGGCGTGTCGATGTCCGGGACGACGATCTCACCGTGCTCACCGAGGTTCGAGGTCAGACAGACCACGCGTTCGCCCTCCGCCAGGTAGCGAGCCATGACACCGCCCGTGGAGATGGTCTCGTCGTCGGGGTGAGCATGGACGGTGAGCAGGGTCAAGGTACGCGTCATGGGCGGATGATATTCGGCGACCCGATCCCAGGCCCGCGGATCGGAGGGTCAGCCGCCGTGGACCGGTCGAGGGGATCACCATTCTGAGCATCGTCGCTGCGCGTATCCTTGACCCCGGCCGTGGACCGGGACCAGGTCAGGTTCCGTGCTCGGCATCTGACGCGGAGGACGAACCGTCGCGCTGCCCGGCGCGTCATTGCCACCGATGAACCAGGCCCGCCCGACCGCGAAGCGCCGCCCCCGTCAGCCCGCCCCGCCCCGCCCGTCGCTGCGCCGCTCGCGCACGCTCGGCGCGTTCCTCTCGTTCCTCATCCCGGGCACCGGTCAGCTGCTCGAGGGGCGCTTTCGGGTCGGGCTGTTCTTCCTCGCTCCATTCCTCTTGGCCATCCTCACCGGGATCGTCGTCGCCAATGGTGACCGCGGCGATGTCCTTGGCTTCCTCGTCCAACCGAGCGTCCTGCTCGGCATCGCCGTGCTCGACGTGCTCCTCTTCGTCTGGCGGGCGGCCGCCATCGTCGACGCCTGGTGGGGCGGTGGGTCGAAGGTCCCGCACACCATCCTGTCCACGGTCGCCGTGCTCGTGCTGCTGGCCGTCACCGGCGCCACGCACTACGTCGTGGGAGCGCAGGTCATGGCCATCCACGACACCTTCGAGGCGATCTTCCCGCCATCCGAGGGGGAGGTGGAAGAGGACGACGGCTTCGGTGAGATCCCCGAGCCGACCGAGGAGCCGAGCCCGACGCCCACGCTGCGACCCGGCGCCACGGCGGTCCCGACACCGGAGCCGACACCCACACCGGCGCCGACCCCACGTCCCGGTCCCCTGACCGACGGTCGGCTCGACCTCCTGCTCGTGGGCGGTGACGAAGGTCCGGGCCGTTGGAGCCTGCGGACCGACACGCTCATGGTCCTGAGCGTAGACGTGAAGAGCGGCGAGGCCGCTCTCTTCTCCATCCCGCGCAACATGGTCAACGTGCCGCTGCCCAAGGAGAGCCGCAGGGCCTTTTCCTGCGGCTGCTTCCCGCAGCTCATCAACGCCCTCTACGTCTACGCCTCAGGGCACCCGCGGTACTTCCCGGGCAACGAAGACGTGCGCGGGTTGCGTGCCCTGCAGTTCACCA
>JBEVDC010000219.1:0-3738 GCA_040514195.1 Candidatus Limnocylindrales bacterium
ATCGGGTTCGCGCTCGCTTGCCATGGCTGGGATACTGGAGTCCAGACGCCGCCCTCCGCTGATACCCGGTGACTGTTGGTCGATACCCGGCTGACGAAAGTCGGGCTTCCGATCTCGCCTGGCGGCAGCCATCGTCGCAGCGATCCATGCGCTGCGTTCCGGTAGAGAGGAGGCACGACTGTTGACCGATGTCACCAAGGGCGCCCAGAGGGCGTCTGGCCAACGATCCATGCGACTCGTCGTGGCGGTGATGGCGGCGATGCTCGCGATCAGCGGGCTGGCGGCGAGCCCGCCCTCGGCTGCAGCAGTCGTCGCGCCAAAGGTGGTGTTCATCGTCGGACCGATGGGCTCGATGACCGCAGGACTCAAGGACCAGTCCGATCGCCTCGCGGCCACGGCGCGAAGCTATGGCGCCACGGTCACCCGGATCTACAGCCCCAATGCGACGTGGGCGAGGGTCAAGCGCGAGGCCCAGGGCGCCAAGCTCCTCGTCTACATGGGTCACGGCAACGGCTGGCCGAGCCCGTACAAGCCGTTCCAGCCATACACCAAGGATGGGCTGGGGCTCAACAAGTCGGCCTTCAACGGAAACTCGAACCTCAAGTATTGGGGCGAGTATTACCTTCGCCGTGACCTGCATCTTGCTGCTAATGCGGTGGTCATCCTCAACCACCTGTGCTACGCGAGCGGGAAGTCGGAACCGGGCCGCGCCGACCCGACGAAGTCAGTGGCGAAGCAGCGTGTCGACAACTACGGCGCGGGCTTCCTCCGGACCGGTGCCAGGGCGGTCTTCGCGGAGGCGCACAGTTCGATCCAGTACATCCTGTACGGCCTGTTCAAGACCGACCAGACGGTGAGCCAGATCTTCTGGAGCGGCCCTTCGACGCGGACCTACGCATTCGGGTTCGCCTCGTCTCGCACGGCGGGCATGAGGGCGCTCATGGATCCATATCGGCCGTCGAAGTACTACCGATCGGTCATCGGCAACCTGGACTTGACGGCAGCCACCTGGCGGTCCGACTAGCCCCGCATCCGTCGCCTACCCTGGGCGATCAAGGCACGGCCGTACGCCGGACCTGCGGTCGATCCGATAGCACGCGGCCCCTCCGAACCGCTCGGAGGGGCCGATCCACGCTCAGGTTGGTGGGGTGGCCTACGGGGATTGAACCCGTAACCTTCGGAGCCACAATCCGATGCTCTGCCGATTGAGCTAAGGCCACCAAGGCGCCTTACTGGCCTGACCGTCGGGTCAGGCGCACTGGCGAGGTCGGAGTGTACCGGAACCGGAGCCGCCCCCGCGGCGAGCGACCTCAGCCGGACAGGTCCCGCCGCCTGAGGCCCCAGGCGCCGACGAGCAGGCCGCCGACTGCGAACGCCACGCACAGGGCGATGCCCGTGGCATCCCACCGGCCGATCATCGGCTGGCCGAGGTGTGTCGTGAGCGCCAGCTCCGTGAGCCAGTCGGGCCAGCGCAGCGCTGGCACGAAGGTCTCGTCGAAGAAGAACAGGAAGGTCAGCACCACCACGACGGGTGCACCCCAGCCGGGACGGATCAGGCCGGAGACGCCGATGCCGATGCCGACCATGGCCAGCGTGTAGAGGATGGGGGAGGCGATGCCCAGGGCTGGGCCGATGGCATCACCGGCATCCGCCGCAGCGCCGACGGCGATCCCGGCCGCGACGAGCAGCCCCATGACGGCGACCGCAAGAAACGCGCCCACTCCGCTGCCGAAGGCCCACCGCCCGCGTCCAACCGGTGCCGAGAGGACCGATTCGAGCCGCCCGCTCGACTCGTCCGACGCCCAGCCACCGACGAAAGTCGCCGCTGCGAGGCCGAAGACCAGGATGGCGAGCTGCATGAAGACGAGCTGCAGGACACCGCCCGTGGTGGCGTAGTCACTACCCGGGAAGACGGCGCGCATGATCTGGTCGATGACCGGGTTGTCCTTGAAGACCCGCGCCATGGTCGTCGCTGAGCTGGCCATGACCAGGCCGAAGACGCCGATGCCCAGGCCCCACGAGACGGCCTGCGGCAGCCGCTCGCCGAACGAGCGGCTGGTCGGTCCGGCCACGCCGAGCAAGGCGCTCGGCAAGCTGGGCAGCCGAAGCCTGACGGTCTGGGCGATGTCACGGCGATCGAAGGCCACGACACCGACCGCCCACATGGCCACGATCGCGACCGTCGGCAGGACGAGCGCCGACCACTCAGGCTGGCGGGCAAGCGGCAGGTGGTCGGCGGTCCACGCGTACCAGGACAACGGCGCCAGCATCCGGAAGGCCTCGATCGACCCCTGGAAGCCATTGACGACGTAGGCGCCGAAGAGCCAGATCGCCGCCAGGCCAGCCGCCGCGCCGCGGCCCACGAAGGCCGACAGGGCGAATGCTAGGGCGCCCGGCAGAAGGATCATGATCCCGAACTTGATGGCGTAGCCGACGGCGGCATCGAGGGCGATCGCATCGCCAGGCAGGACCGCGAAGGCGGTGCCGACGAGCCACAGCGCGAGCGCCATGACGGCGACGGCGATGAGCACCATGCTGACGTGGCCAGTGAGCTTCTCGACGGCGATGCGGCGACGCGAGAGCGGCGTGGCGACGACCAGCTCCAGGCTGCCAGCCTTGGCCTCGCCGGCCAGCGTGGCGGACAACGCCAGGATGCCCCAGAGGGCGGGCAGGAGCAGGAAGATCACCGGGTAGCGCCACTCGATGATGCCGCCCAGGGTGTCCATGGCCACCGGCTTCCCCAGTAGCCCCTGGAAGGCGGCCGGCAGCGCCAGCGCGAGGACCTCGGCCTCGCGACGGGCCTCGACCGTCCCGAAGGCGGTGGCCGTGGCGGCCCCGGCGATGAGCGTCAACAAACCGATGATGGAGGCGACGATGATCAGCGCACGGCGCGAGTCCCGGACGGTCTTGCGAAAGACGCTCTGAGGCCCCCGCATGCGCGGGGCGGAGGCAGCGAGCTCAGCGGCCATCACCGGCCTCGCGTCCGTACTGGGCCAGGAAGGTCTCCTCGAGGCTCGGCTCGCGACTGACGAAGTCGAGCAGCTCGTGGCCGGCCGCGGCGCGGACCAGCGGCGTCATGGCGCCGGTCACGCGGAGGCGCAGCACGTGATCGTCGGCCACGACCTCGGTGACGCCCGGCAGGCTCTCGAACTCGGCGAGCGGCACCGGGCCTGCGAAGCGCAACTCGACCTGGTGGTGTGCGAGGTCGCGGAGGGCGTCGACGCGATCGACCTTGACCAGGCGACCCTCCCGGATGATGGCCACGCGATCGCAGGTCTTCTCGACCTCGCTCAAGATGTGGCTCGACAGGAAGATCGTGCGGCCCTCGGCCTTGGCCTCGCGGACGAGCTCGAAGAAGGACTGCTGCACGAGGGGGTCGAGGCCGGACGTTGGCTCGTCCAGGATGAGCAGCTCCGGCCGATGCTGGAGGGCGACGACGAGGCCGATCTTCTGCTTGTTGCCCTTCGAGTACTCCTTGAATCGGCGAGTGGGATCGATGTCGAAGCGCTCGATGAGCTCGCCCTGATAGGCGGGATCCACGCCACCGCGCAGGTTGGCGAAGTAGGCCAGCGTCTGGCCGCCGGTGAGCCGATCGTAAAGCGTGAATTCGCCGGGGATGTAGCCCAGGCGGCGGTGGATGGCGACCGGGTCGGCGGTCGACTCGATGCCGAAGACGGTGGCGCGCCCGCTGGTCGGTCGGATGTGGTCCAGCAGCACGCGGATGGTCGTCGTCTTGCC
>JBEVDC010000008.1:0-4719 GCA_040514195.1 Candidatus Limnocylindrales bacterium
CACGTAGATCGCGCCGCCATTCGTGAAACCGGCGGCGTCGACGCGGGCCGCCGGCAGTGAGCCACTGCCGAGGCTGACCGCCCACGGGACGACGGGCGAGTCCGCCGTCGCACCGATTCGAGCCGGCTGGCCGTCGCTGTCCAGCTCCAACCGGAGCACCTCGCCGGTCGGTCCGAGAGCCGTCTCGCCGCCGACGACATACATGAAGGTGCCGGCCATGCCAGCCACGCCATCAGCCCGGGCGTTGGGCTGACCATTCGCATCGGGCAGCGTCAACTCGGGATGCTCGACCCAGGTCTTCAGCTCGGGCGGATCGGAGTCGGGCACGATCTCGGCACGCCAGGTCGCCGCGGAAAGGCCGTCGGCCGTCCGCCCACCCATCAGCCAGATGCCGTTGGCATCGCTGACGGCCATCGCGCCGCTGAGCGCGACCGGCAGCTTGAGCGCCTCGACCTCGGCCCATCCGGTCACTGCCCCCTCGGTCAGCGTCGCGGCGTAGACGGTCGTCGTCGGCTTCAGATCCGCGTCGAGGCCGCCGATGATGAACGGCCGGCCGTTGACCGAGAGGTTGGTCGCGTCCGTGCGCGGCGCGGGCAGGGGCGGCCCCTCCGACCAGGGGCCCAACGTGCCGTCCTCGGCCGTGGTCGTCTTGAGCACCGAAGCGGTGACGGCCGTGGGCGTGGTGCCACCGACGAGGTAGATGTCGGTGCCGCCCTGGAAGGCGCCGGCGTCCCTCCGCCCCTCCGGCAATGCGGCCTCCGTCGCCTGCCACGGCACCACGGCGCCCGCCGGTACCGGACAGGGCAGGTCGCCATTCGAGGCGTCGCAGAGGTTGACGACGCTGATGACATTGAAGCCGACGGCCACCGTCTCGCGGATGGTCAGGTAGAGCGCGATGTTGGGCAGATAGCCGAGCAGGAAGAGGACGGCTCCGAACCAGAAGAGCGCCTTCCAGAAGGCGGCCGGCCAGCCGTCCGCATCGAGCAGCCCGAAAAGGGTTCGCCGCCGGGTCGTGCCGCTCGGGAGCGCTCGCTGCGCCACGTCTGCTCCAGGGCCTCCTGCTGCCGTTACTGGACGAAGGTGAAGTCGCCGTGCATCGGGCCGTAGTGACCCGGGATGATGCAGGCGAACTGGAGTGGGTCGGTGGTCTCGAAGGTGTACGTCACCTCCTGACTGCCGGAGGCAAAGGTCTCGATGCCCGGCAAGTCGGCCGACGTCATCGTGGTCGTGGTCGAGAGGACGGCCTCCGGGCCGAGGTAGAAGTTGTGGTCGAAGCCGGCGGTGTTCGTCACCCGGAAGGTGACCGTCTCGCCCGCGAGGACCGGGATGGCGGAGGCCTTGGTGCCGGCCGGATCGGTGATCGAGAGCTGGGCGGTCAGGTCCAGTTCGATGACCCGCGGTGCGTCGGCCGTACCGGGCGTGTCGACGGTGCCGCCGTCGGTGCCGCCACCCTCGTTGGAGCCACCGATGAGCGGACCATCCGGATCTCGCCAGCAGGCGGGCACGGGCGTCGCATCTGGCGCCGGCTTGAAGTTGGGATCGCGCCAGCCACGGACCTCGACGGGCGCCAGGGTCGGGCCGACCTCACCCTCCGCGGTATGCGGGACATAGGTCCAGGTCGTGTCCGTGGTCGCCCCGAGGAATGCGATGAGCTCCTCGATCTCGCGGTAGTTGAGCGGCCCGACCGGCTGCGCCCAGACCGGCATCACGCTCTTGGCGTCGCCGCAGACATAGCGGCCGCCCTTCTCCAGGACGGTCGAGATGTAGTTCGGGTTCAGGTGCCCGGTACCCGGGTCACCGGTCGGGGTGTAGGCGTTGTAGAGCGCCATCTGGTCGTTGAGCGGGGCGCCGACGCCGCCCTTGCCCTCGACACCGTGGCAGGTGGCGCAGTTGGTCTGGTAGAGCGCATAGCCGCGAGAGACGTCGGTGATGTACTGATCGTGGCTGATCCGCTCCATGTCCCCTGAGATGCCCAGGGCGGGCACGCCGATGGTGAAGAACCAGTAGAGCGGGATGAAGAAGACAAGGAAGAAGACGCCCAGGAAGGCCACTCGGCGGGCATTGCCGCTCTGGCTCACGATCTGGGCCGAGCGCTCCTCGGTCAGCTCGACTCGATGCGTCCGCTCGCCGGCATCGAAGCGCTCGACGCTCAGCGGCGCCGCCTCGCGAGGTGCGACCTCGCTGCCTGGATCGCGCGGCGTCAGCTCTCGTCCGGTGCGTTCGTCGCTCATATGCAGCCCGTCGCGCTCGTCGGCGGGATCAACCCAGGCTGGCCAAGTGCGATGGGCAAAGGACCAAGCGTGATCTTGGCGGTGTTGACGGTCAGCACGCCGTCGGCATCGACGACCGCCTCGAAGCGATCGAGGCTCCGCGGCGCCGGGCCGAGCTTGTCGACCTTGGTGCCCAATCGATCGTACCGGGACCCATGGCAGGCGCACTCGAACCAGTGGTTCTTGGTGCAGAAGTTCGGCTTGCAGCCGAGATGCGGGCATCGCTGGTAGAGCGCGCGGACGTTGATGTTCGTGCCGGATCCATCCTCGCTCTCGCCGGGGATGAAGCCGCGGGTGGGATCGATGAGCTGGATGTAGGCGCGCGCGATCTGGAAGTAGGCGGGCGCTCCATCCTCGAGCGTCGTGCCCGCCACCGCCGGGGCGGCATTGACGTCGGCGATGGTGCCCAGCGTGACCAGGCTTCCGAAGCCACCGGTCAGGTTCGGCCACAGGAAGCCGATGGACCCGGCCAGTCCTTCGGTCAGCCACAGCGCGACCGCGGCACCGAGCGAACGACGAAGCAGCGTGCGTCGCGAGAGACCGGCCGCACGTCCGTGTCGCAGCGAGGCGAGCGCCTCACGGGTCAGTGCCTGCGGCTCCTCTGCGGCGGTGAGCTTCCAGTTGCCCATCAGTCGGTCGTCCTCACAGCGCGAAGAAGAGGCCGTCGACCCAAGGCAGGGACCAGGCATAGCCAGGACCCCGGAAGAAGGCGCCGATGAAGGTCACCACCAGGCCGGCGATGCAGAAGATGGTGAAGATCATGACGCCGGTCTTGCGGTCGCTCGGACGAGGTGAACCCCCGTCGCCCTTGGGGCCCCGATCGATGTAGGGCACGAAGCCGGCACCGACCAGGATGAACGCCACGCCGAGCACGCCGACGACCGTCGGGTGGAAGTAGACGAGCAGCTCCTGGAGGCCGACGAGATACCAGGGCGCCTTCGTTACCGGCGGCGTGACGGCGTTGTTGGCCAATTCCTCGAGCGGCGCGTTGATGAAGATGCCCATGATGATGAGGAAGACGCTGATGACAGCCGCAGCGAAGAACTCGATGGCCAGGAGGTGCGGCCAGGTCAGGACCGTGTCGTCGGGTTCCTTCTGGACGCGCACGACGGCGTCCTGCTTGACCAGTGCCAGCAGGCGGTAAGGTCGCGCAGCCATCGGCACGCGCTGCTTGTCGATCTCGGTCGTGCGCCGCTCGGGCGGCGCCGCGGGCAGGCTGGTCCGGCGGGCGGGCGCCTCTGGCGCCGGGGGCGTGGTCGGGGTCGGCAGTCGGGTCTCGTCAGTCATCGGGCGTTCGTCTCCGGCGGCTCAGAGCGGCCCGGAGATGCCGCCGTCCTTCCGGATCCGCCAGAAGTGGACGGCCAGGAAGAACGCCGCGGTCAAGGGCAGGAAGACGACGTGCAGGACATAGAAGCGGAGGAGGGTGTTCTGACCGACCTCGAGGCCACCGAAGATGAGCAGCTTGGAGACGGTGTTGAAGATCGGCGCACTCTCCGCGAAGTTGAAGCCGATGGTGATGGCCCAGTAGGCGATCTGGTCCCAGGGCAGCAGGTAACCCGTGTACGAGAGGAAGATGGTCAGGAACAGCAGGACGACGCCGACGACCCAGTTGAACTCGCGTGGCGGCTTGTAGGCTCCGTGGTAGAAGACGCGCATCATGTGCAGGAAGACGAAGAAGACCATCAGGTGCGCGGCCCAGCGATGGACGTTCCTCGTCAGCAGCCCGAAGACCACCTCCGACTGGATGCGCAGGATGTCGTTGTACGCCTGCGTCGCCGATGGCACGTAGAAGAACATCAGGTAGACGCCGGTGATGGTCAGCACCAGGAAGAGGAAGAAGGAGAGGCCGCCGAGGCAGAAGGTGTACGCGAACTTCACGGCATGCTGGCGGACGCGCACGGGATGGAGGTGCAGGAACACGTTGTTCATGACGGCCATCGCCCGCGAGCGCTCGTCGGCGGGATACGGCTGACGGAAGATCGAACGCCAAGCTGCGCTGCGGCGGATCGTCTGGTCGACCCGCTCCAGGAAGCTCACCGCGAGACTCCTCCCGTGACCGGCGCATTGCCCAGCCCGGCCAGGCCGAGCTGCGCGTCCCGATAGCTCTCCTTGTAGAGACGTCCGTCGCTGCTCACCTCCTGCAGCTCGAACCGCTCCATGGTAATGGCGTCATAGGGGCATCGCTTGACGCACAGCGCACACCGGATGCAGAGCTCCTCATCGAGGACCATGGCTGCACCCTGGTCCCAGCCATAGGCATCGACCAGCTCCGGCAGGGCGCCTTCCGCCTTCATCTGGCTGACGTCGATCATGTGGATGACGCCTTCCGGGCAGACGTCCGCGCAGGCGCCACAGAGGACGCAGCGGAAGGGGTCGAACCAGATGTTGTAGTTGCACATCAGGCAGCGCGTCGACTCGGCGACCGCCTCCGTCAGACCGTAGCCCTGCT
>JBEVDC010000009.1:0-8422 GCA_040514195.1 Candidatus Limnocylindrales bacterium
GCGCTGCGGCGGGCCGACATCGGGGTCGCGATGGGCATCACCGGGACCGAGGTCAGCAAGGAGGCGGCCGACATGGTCCTCGCCGACGACGACTTCGCGACGATCGTCGCCGCCGTAGAAGAAGGCCGCCGGATCTACGACAACATCCGGCGCTTCATCCGCTACCTCCTGACCACGAATTCCGCCGAGATCTGGGTGATGACGCTCGCCCCATTCCTGGGCCTCCCGTTCCCGCTCCTCGCAGTCCAGATCCTGTGGATCAACCTCATCACCGATGGGCTGCCGGCCCTTGCCCTGGGCGTCGAGCCAACGGAGCGCGGCACGATGCACCGGCCGCCGCGGTCGCCCTCCGAGTCGCTCTTCGCTCGCGGCCTGTGGCAGCACACGATCTGGGTCGGGCTGCTCATGGCGTCCGTCGCCCTCGCGGTCCAGGCGTACGCCATCGGCCAGGGCTGGCCGTGGCAGACGATGATCTTCGCGACCCTCGCGCTCCTCCAGCTCGGGAATGCGCTGGCCATCCGGTCGGAGACGGACAGCCTGTTCAAGCTCGGCCTCCGATCGAACCTGCCGCTGACGATCGCGGTGGCGGCCACCTTCGTCGTGCAGATGGCCCTCATCTTCGTCCCAGCCCTGCAGCCGATCTTCGGGACGGTCGCACTGACCCTGCCCCAGCTGGCACTGGTCCTGGTCGCGTCAACGCTCGGTTTCGCGGCCGTCGAGGCCGAGAAATGGGTCCGGCGCTCGAGGCTGGCGCTCACCATGCTCCGGAGGGCGGGGCCCCACGGACACGGCTACTGAGCGGCACCTCCCTGGAGGTGGCTTGAGGCAAGGTCACCCGCGTGCTCCATGCGACGCAGGACACGGCAGACGCGCAGGGTGACCCACTTGCTCGGCTGACCCTGGCGTTCGAAATCGACCCATGTCTTGCCGTTGTATGCGTACTCGTTCCGCCAGCGACCGCGGTCGTCCTGCTTCGCCAACAGCCACGAGATGGCACCGGCCAGACGCGGGTCCCCGCCATACCCCATTTCGACGAGCGCCTCGAGGATCTGGAGGACATCGGCCACGTAGCCCGAAGGGAATCCGAGCTTGAACCAGGAGCCACTCGGCCGCGTGTTGCCCCAGCCCATCGGGTAGTCGGCCACGGCCGGGTCGCGGCTCAGCAGGAAGGCGGCCCCGGTTTCGATCGCCTGATTCACGAGGCGTGAGCGCTTTGGTGGGGGAATGCGCGCCAGACCGAGGAGGGCTTTGACTGCGCCCCAGGCGCAGGGTTCCTTCTCGTTCGCGGCGCAGGCAAAACCTGGACCGCAGGTTCCGCTCGCGAGCCACCGTTCCATCCCCACGCCGGTGATGGCTCGTGCCTCCCAGTCGATGGCCCCCTGGACGCGCTGATCCTGGAGCCATCCGAACCCGATGAGCGCCCGCAGCAGGTTGCCATTCAGGCAGTGGATGACGGCGGCCGGCGGCGGTGGCTCGTGCCCGACACGGCCTGACGCCCCGAACCCGCCCGTCGAAGCCAGGCTGTGTGCAAGGACGTAGGCGCAGGCGGCCTGCATCCGCCCGTCGGTTGGATCGGCGCCAAGCTGGTCGAGGAAGATCAGCTGCCACACTGTTCCTCGGTACTTCGTGGCGTAGCCGGGGCCCGGCTTCTCCCAGTAGCCGTCCGGGTGCTGGGCGGCGAGAATCGCAGCGATGGGGTCGCTCGCCAGCGCTGCCGCGCGTGCGTCGGCGACCTCCGGATCGCCACTCGGCCGTCCAAGCAGATCGCGGAGCGCCAGGTGGCGGACGGCCGGCGTTTCCGCGTCGAGCAGCCACGGGAGCGGGTTTCCGCGCAGCTGCCAGCGCCAGGCCTCGCTCTCGCTGATGAGGTGTCGGTCCATCTGGATCACCGGCCGGCACTCTCGCCACGGATCGGGTGAGCAAGGAAGGCTCGGACAACCTCGTTGTATTCGTCCGCATGTGTCCACAGCGCTGTGTGGCCGGCGTCGCGGAAGGTGTAGACGGTGGCCGTCGGATACGCTGCCCGCAGCTCGGCTCGTGCCTCGGGCCCGTAGGCCGCGTCGTGGGTTGACTCGAGGATCAAAACGGCGCCCGCCCAGCCCGCCAAATCCTGTGGGGTCATTCGGTAGCGCCCGAAGTCGGCCATGCAACGGGTAACCGCGACGAGTTGGGCCTTCGAGAGGCGGTCGAGCACGGCCCGCAGCAAGCGCCTCCAGAACTCGCGCTCCGGCGATCGCATCGAGAACAGGCGCATCCAGATCCGCCACATCAGGCTCTTGACGAGCGGCGCCGGAAGGGCCGAAAGGAGGGCAGCCAGCGCCGCCATCGAGCGACCGCTGGCCATATGGCGCGGGGCCGTATGCGACAGCACCAATCGATCCACGCGCTCGGGTTGGCGCCGTACGAAGGCCTGGGCCAAGTAACCGCCGAACGACGCTCCGTAGACCGTCACGCGCGACACACCCTCCGCATCGAGGACGGCTCGCAGGCCCGTGATGAGGTCGACGATCGTCGGGGCTGCGGGGTAGGTCGGGGCGATGACCCGGTGTTCCCGCTCCAACTCGCCGATCAGCCGGAAGTAGGAATCCGGGCACATGCTCCCGCCGGGCAGCATGAGCACGGCGTCGGGACCGCGTCCGCCCGCCAGGTAGTGCCATGCATGGCCACCCACTTGGATCGACCGGTCCGCGTGAACTGCCAGAAAGCGCTCGTACTCGGCTTCCAGCTCGTCTGACCACTGCCGATCAGCTTCGCCTACGGTGTTCGCGCTGAGCGGGGCTCCGGGTTCGCGTTGCGGAACGTCCATCCGCCCACGTCCTCTACGGTGCTGCGGTCGCTTTACGTCGACCGACGCGCATGAATCCACGTTCAATCGTCGCCCTGCGACGGCCACGCTTGGAAGAGCCGGCAGGCCCGTTCTCGCCAGGCCCAAAGCCCTGGCTTCACCCACCTCGCCGCTCGCAAGGCGGGCCTCGGCCCGGGATCGGGCCAGACCGCCACTCTCTTTCGGGCGTCATGGCACTACTCGGCATCCCCGATCGAGGCCACCATGACGATCGAGACGTGTTGCCACGTCCCGGAAAGGAGGCAGCGAGATGGAGCTTGCCATCGACCTTGGGATCGGCGGCTGGGTGCTTCTGATCGCCGGAGCTCTTGTGTTCGGTGTCGTCGCTCAGTTCGTTGGCGAGACCCGGACCGGCTTCGAGTGGCTCATCGACGCGATCGGCGCCGGGATCGGCGCTCTGGTTGCGAGCGAGTTCATCGTGGCCTGGCAGGCGTTCGAGCCAGTGTGGGACGGTCTGGCGATCGTTCCAGCGCTGATCGGCGGTTTGGTCCTCGGCATGATTGTCGAGGTCGTCACGCGGTACACCACGGGCGGCACGTATGCCGGCCACCCCACGGCGGCCTGACCGTCATCCTCAAGCGGACGAGACCTGCCGGCAGGGGCCGGCAGGTCTCGATTCATCCAGTCAGTGATACCCGTGGAGGCGAGGAGAGCAGACCATGAGAGTCTGGCGCGAGGACGAGCTGTCTGACGGCTGGTTCCCCGAGGGGATCGATATCGTTCCGAGCGTCAGCAAGCCGTTGCTTGCGGTTGCAACGCTCGTCCTGAGCATCGTCGGCGCGCTGATCCACGCCGCGACGGCACGTCTGGGGCACCGCTACTAGGTCTTGCGCCCTCGGACAAACCAGCAGGGCACCTGCGAGCAACTGGCGGCAGCTCGGCTGACGGTCATCGAAATCCATGAGTCAGAGCGCGCCTGAATGGGACGGAGGGGACAGGACGGTCCGTCTGAAGGCGGATCCGCCAGGCGCCCTCGCACGCGTCATCAGTGTGTCGCCCGAGGCCGCGCTCCACGTCCTCCGGAGCACGCGAGAAGGGCTGTCGCCGGACGAGGCCGCCGCTCGTCTGAAGACGATCGGGCCCAATGAGCTTCCACGCGCACACGGCCCTGGCCTCGTCCGCCAGTTACTCGACCAGCTGGTGCACTTCTTCGCGCTGATGCTCTGGGCGGCAGCCGGCCTTGCCGTCGTCGGCGGCATGCCCCAGCTGGCAGCGGCGATCGTGCTCGTGATCGTCGTGAATGGAGCGTTCAGCTTCGCCCAGGAATACAGGGCCGAGCGGGCCGTGCATGCGCTTGCCACGCTTCTTCCCGAGACAGCTGTCGTCAGGCGCTCCGGACGGAAGCTCACCATCCCGGCGACCGAGCTCGTGCCGGGCGACGTCGTGCTTCTCCGCGAAGGCGATCGGATCTCGGCCGATGCCCGGGTCATCCGCTCGTCCGGGCTGAAGGTCGATATGTCGACGCTCACCGGCGAGTCCAGGCCCGTCGAGCGCACCGCCGCGCCACCGCCGGCGATCCATGGCGACCCCCTCGATTCGTCCAACGCGGTCTTCGCCGGGACCTTCGTGACCTCTGGCTCCGGCCTCGCCGTTGTCGCCGCCACCGCCGGCGCGACCCGTCTCGGGGGCATTTCCCGCATGACAGGACAGGTCGTGAGACGGCCTACGCCACTCCGAGAACAGCTCGACCGGGCCGTGTATCTGATTGCCGGCCTCGCGCTCGTCACGGGGGTCGTCTTCTTCGGGGTCGCGACCGCACTCGGGATGCAGGTCCACGACGGCTTCCTGTTCTCGGTCGGCGTCATCGTGGCGCTCGTTCCCGAGGGCCTCCTGCCCACCCTGAGCCTGTCGCTGGCGATGAGCGCCACCCGGATGGCCCGTGGTGGTGCCCTGGTCCGCCGCCTGGAGTCGGTCGAGACGCTCGGCTCCACGACGGTCATTTGCACCGACAAGACGGGGACGCTCACGACGAACCAGATGACGGCCCGCTCTATCGTGCTGCCCCATGCCGCGGGTCCATACGCCGCGACGGGAACCGGCTACGACCCCTCGGGCACGCTCGTCACGACCGAAGGGCGCCCGCTGGGCCCGGAGGCATGGCCCGAAGTCCGCCGCCTCCTCCACACGGCCGCGCTCTGTGGCGACGCGCGCGTCGACGAGGACCACGGTCGTTGGCGGTGCGTCGGTGATCCGACCGAGGGAGCGCTTCTGGTCCTGGCCAGAAAGGGTGGCGTCGAGCGACACGATGCCGAGCGAACCGCACCGCGCGTCCGGGAGTTCCCGTTCGAGTCGATTCGGCAACGGATGAGCACCGTTCACATCCTGCCGAGCGGTGCCTACGAGGTGCTGACGAAGGGCTCTCCGGAGGCGGTCCTACCGCTGTGCCGCGGCGCCCTCCTGAACGGATCGAGCATCCCACTCGCCGACGGCGAGGTGCACGACATCCTTGCCCACGTAGACGCCCTGGCCGAACAGGGACTCCGGGTCCTGGCATTGGCCAGGCGCGAGATCACCGAGGCACTCCCGGAAACCGCGGCGGACGCCGAGGCGGACATGGAGTTCCAGGGCCTTGTCGGTATGGCCGACCCGGTCCGACCCGAAGTGCCCGAAGCCATCGCCCGCTGCCGGAAAGCGGGGATCGGCGTGATCATGATTACCGGCGACCATCCGGCGACGGCACTGTCGGTCGCCCGGGACGCCGGGTTGGACGCCGACCGCGCCATCCTGGGGTCCGAACTGCCCGACGTGGCCGACGACCTCGCCAAGGTCCTCAGCGCTCAGCACATCGTGCTCGCCCGTGTTGCCCCCGAAGACAAGCTGCGCATCGCTCGGGCGCTCCAGGCACGGGGCGATGTGGTCGCGATGACCGGAGACGGCGTGAACGACGCACCAGCCCTTCGACAAGCCGACATCGGGATTGCCATGGGAAAGTCCGGCACCGATGTCGCCCGTGAGGCGGCCGACATCGTCCTCCTCGACGACAACTTCGCCCACATCATCGAGGCCGTCCAGGAGGGAAGGGTCGCGTTCGACAATATCCGGAAGTTTCTGACGTATCACCTGACGGACAACGTCGCCGAGCTCGCTCCGTTCGTCGTCTGGGCGCTGTCGGGTGGCACGATCCCGCTCATGATCTCCGTCCTCCAGGTGCTGGCACTCGACATCGGGACCGACTTGCTGCCGGCCGTCGCCCTGGGCGGCGAGAAGCCAGAGCGCGCCGTGATGGGCCGGCCGCCGCGGCGGCGCACGGCGCGCCTCCTCGACCGCGCCGTGCTGGGCCGTGCTTTCGGCTTCCTCGGACCAGTCGAGGCCGTCCTGTCGATGGCCCTCCTTCCACTCGGAGCTGCTGCCTTCTTCGGTTGGCCGGGACAATCACTGCCCAGCGGCGGTGAGCCCAAAGCGATCCTTTCGACGATGGTCTTCGCCGCGATCGTCGTCATGCAGATGGCCAACGCCTTCGAGTGCCGGAGCAACCCGGCGTCCCTGTTCTCGATCGGGCCGTTCTCCAACCGGCTGCTCGTCGGCGCCGTGGTCGTTGAGGCCGTCGCGCTCGTCGGCTTCGTTTACCTGCCTCCGGTCCAGAGCGCGCTCGGGCAGGCGCCGCTCGGACCCACCCAGTGGGCGCTGGTCCTCGTCACTCCGTGGATCTTCCTCGTGGCGGAGGAGCTGAGAAAGGCGGTCGTTCGCGTACACGCCGCTGCTCGTGACGGCCGCGCGGCGAACGGACCGCGCGAGCACCTTGGACACCGTTGGGCACGGCCGGAGTAGTTCTACCTCGCGTGAGTCCGGCCCCAGCCGTGGCCGGGCCGGGGGCCATCAACCGCGTCGAACCGCCGTGGTGACCTCAGGCTCCCGCCGGACCCGGGCGTCGCCTCGATCCGATCCTCGTCGCGGTCCCGGCCGCCCTCCGACCGTGCGGACCAGTTGCGTGCCAGCACGACCCTCGAGGACCGCCAGCGCCTCGTCCAGTGCCCCGATGGCGGCGAATCCTCCGGTCCGCTGGACGAACTCGGACGCCGCCGTCACCTTGGGGCCCATCGAGCCCGCGGCGAAGGTACCGTCGGCCACCCCGTCCGCCGCGCCGGCGAGCGTGAGTCGTCGGATCTTGACGCCGTTCGGCGAACCCCAGCCGACGTGCACCGTGTCGACGTCGGTCAGGAGGAGCAGGGCGTCGGCATCGACCGCCTGGGCGAGCACGACCGCCGCGAGATCCTTGTCCACGACGGCTTCCACGCCGACGTAGACGCCGTCCGCCGCCCGACTGACCGGGATGCCGCCGCCACCCGACGCAATGACGATCACGCCTGCGGCGACGAGGGCACGCACGCTGGTCGCCTCGACGATCTCGAGCGGCCTTGGCGAGGCGACGACCCGGCGCCAGCCGGTCCCGTCCCGCGCGATCGTCCATCCGTTCTCGGACGACAGCGACCGTGCGAGCGCTTCGTCGTACATCGGGCCGACGGGCTTGGACGGCGCGGCGAACGCGGGATCGTCGGGGTCGACAACGGTCTGGGTCAGGATCGGCGTGACCGCGCGCGGCCGCGCATCCAGCGTCAGCTGCGCCGTCAGCGCCTGGGCCAGCAGGTACCCGATCTGGCCCTGCGATTCGGCGACGAGCACGTCGAGCGGCGGCGGCGGCACGAGGTCCCGCGCGGCGTCGGCCTCGATTGCCAGATAGCCGACCTGCGGGCCATTGCCGTGTGTCAAGACGAGCTCGTGACCCGAGCCCACGAGCTGGCCGAGCGCACGGGCGGCTCCGAGGAGGTTCTGCCGCTGGACCGCCGTCGACCCCTTCTCGCCGCGGTGGATGAGGGCATTGCCGCCGAGGGCGACGACGACGCGGGTCATCCGAGCCGCGCTCCCGCGAAGTCCCCGGTGAGGACGGCGTACAGCAGCGCCGTCTCGGTGTGCAGGCGGTTCGCGGCCTGGCGCCAGACTCTCGACGCCGCGCCATCGATCACGTCGTCGGTGACCTCCTCACCGCGGTGAGCGGGTAGGCAGTGCAGGAAGACCGCTGCCGTCGAGGCGAAACGCATCAGGCCGGCATCGACCGTGAAGCCGCGGAAGGCCAGTTTCCGAGCCTCGGACTCCGTTTCGCGGCCCATCGACGTCCAGACATCGGCGTAGACCGCCTCGGCACCGGAGACTGCCTCTTCAGGGTCGTTGGTCAGGATGATCGAGCCGCCGCTCACGGCGCCGCGCTCCCGTGCCGCCGCAACGATCGCGACGGACGGCTCGTATCCAGGCGGGGTGGCGACCCGCAGCTCGAAGCCGGCAAGCCCGGCTGCCTCGATGAGGGAGTGGCAGACGTTGTCGCCATCGCCGATGAACGCGACCTGGATGCCTGCGAACGTCCCGAACTCCTCCTCAAGGGTCATGGCGTCGGCCAGCGCCTGACAGGGGTGGTGCTCGTCCGTGAGCGCGTTGATGACCGGGATGGATGCCGCGGCGGCGACCTCCTCGATGGACCGCTGGGCGAACGTCCGGACCGTCAGCCCGTCGAGATACAGCGACAGCGCCCGTGCCGTGTCGGTGATCGTCTCGCCGCGGCCGAGCTGGAGCTCATCCGGCCGCAAC
>JBEVDC010000022.1:0-8134 GCA_040514195.1 Candidatus Limnocylindrales bacterium
CGGCCACGCTCCTCCCGAACGGGCTCGTCCTCATCGCGGGCGGTGGCAGCGGCCCGCTGTCCCTCGACTCGGCCGAGCTATACGACCCTGCGGCCGGCACGTTCGCTGTGACGGGCAAGATGACGGCCTTCCGTGCGCGGCACACCGCCACGCTCTTGCCAAGTGGGCTCGTGCTCATCACGGGTGGGGCCAGCGGCAGCCTGTCCCTTGACTCCGCCGAGATCTACGATCCCCACCGTGGGACGTTCAGTCCGACCGGCGATCTCCGGGTCCCGCGGTCCGAACACTCCGCCACACTCCTGCCCAACGGGTTGGTCCTGATCGCAGGCGGCCGCGACTTCTCGGCGCCGGGCCGAGCGACGGCCGAGCTCTACGAGCCTGCCAGCGGTGGGTACACGCCGACCCGCGACATGGGTCTCGAGCGATCCGACCACACGGCGACGCTGCTGCCCGAGGGTCGTGTGCTCGTCGCCGGGGGCTCGACGACCGAGCTTGTCACGAGCGCCGAATACTTCGATCCGACCAGCGTCGGATTCACGGACGCCGGCGCCATGCGTATGGCACGAGCGGGCCACACGGCCACGCTGCTGCGCGACGGGCGCGTCCTCATCGTCGGCGGCGGCATGGACGGATCGGCCGAGTTGTTCCAGTAGCCGCGTACGGGCACCAGAGCGCCGGGGGTAGAAGAGCGCGCCGGGGGGAGAAGAGCGCGCTGGGGTTAGACTGGCCGTCCACTCGACCGCTGCTGGAGCCTCTGACATGTTTCGATCACTCATCCGATTTCTCGGCATCGCCTTCCTTGCTGGTCTGATCATCCCGCCCATCGCCGCGTTGATGACGAAGCGACGGCTCGCGGAGGACGGGCGCGGCGCGTTCACGCCTGAAGCCAACGATCTCGACACAGCGCTGATCTTCGAAGGCGGCGAGTACGCCAGCAAGGCTCCCTCGTTCACCGGCGGCGAGTTGCTGACGTGGTACGGCGGCGGTCGACTCGACCTCCGAGACGCGACCATCGCGCCCGGTGGCGCCGACCTTCGTATCCGAGCGATCTTCGGCGGCGTCCAGCTCATCGTTCCCAAGACGTGGCGGGTCGAGGTCGACGTGACCCCGATCCTTGGCGGCATCGCCAACGGGACAACGGCGCCGGCGGATCCCGGCGCGCCGGTGCTGCGGGTCTCCGCGCTGGCCGTCTTCGGCGGCGTTGCGATCTCCAATGAGCCAGGCGAGTCGATGTTCGAGGCCGACTTCGGCAAGGTCATCCGGAACGCGAGGGAGGCCGCACGCGAGGCAGCCGACGAAGCCACGGACGAGTTCGGAGCGGGCATCGACGAAGCCACGGCCGAGGTCGGTGCGGCCGCCGACGAGGCCATGGAGGCCGCCACGGCGGACAAGGCCGGCTGAGCGCATGGCCTGAACGGGCCTCTCGACCGGAGCCGATGGAGCCGCTGCCGGGCGAGCGCATCACGTTGCGGCCGCTCGGTGACGACGACCGTGCCGAGATCCGGCGCATCCTCGAAGATCCGACCGTTGCTCGATGGTGGGGGCCTGGCGACGTCGGGACACGCCTCGAGGAGTGGTTCGCTGACGACGGGACGGTGCGCTTCGCCGTCGAGTTGGCCGGGCGCGTCGTAGGCACCGTCCAGTTCCACGAGGAGAACGAGCCCGACTACCGGCATGCGGGGCTCGACATCTTCCTCGACCGCGAGCACCAGGGCCAGGGCCTCGGCAGCGACGCGCTGCGAACGCTCGCCCGCTACCTCATCGACGTACGCGGTCATCACCGCCTGACGATCGATCCGTCGGCGGCCAACGAGCGCGCCATCCGCGCCTACACCAAGGTGGGCTTCCGGCCGGTCGGCGTGATGCGGGACTACGAACGCGGGCCCGACGGTAGCTTTCACGACGGCCTGCTGATGGACCTCTTGGCAGGCGAGCTGACCTGAGGCCCACATCGGCGACGACGTTCGGCACGGAAGGCGGGCGGCGCAGGTTCGGATCGCGGATGGAACCATCGGGGGTCCGGGGCGGTTGGACGAAAGTACGGCTTGGACCGCAGTCCCCATCAGCCCACCATGCACCACGTGAGTCGGGCGGACCACACCGCTCCCGCACAGTCAGCAACGCGAGGACGATCGAACCAATGGCCTCAATGGCGATCCAGGACATCGGCCCGATGCTCACCGCATCGGAGGTGGCCGAGATGCTGCACCTCCACGTCAACACCGTGAAGCGCCTCGGCGACCGCGGCGAGCTGCGCTTCTACCGAGTCTGCAAGCGTGGCGATCGTCGGTTCCGTTACGACGACGTCCTCGCCTTCCTGCAGCGGGACAAGTAGCCGACACCTCGACAGCGAGCTCTTCCGGGCCAGCGAGCCCGTTGCCCAACCGAACACCGTCCAACGTCAACGCCGCCGGATCCCTCCTCCCGGCGGCGTTGTCGTTGTCGGCGGCGGACTCGTTGCAGCGGCGCGACCCGGTGCGCAACCGAACCGCACCCTTGCCGACCCTTGACGCCAGCCGACACCGTCCGCTCCGCAACCTAGCGTCGCCCTGAAGCGGCCCGCTCCTCTCGGGCCGCAGTGAGGAGGCGCATCGATGAACGCTGGCGACACCGCCTGGCTGCTCATGGCCACCGCGCTCGTGATGGTCATGCTGCCCGGCCTGGCCCTCTTCTACGGCGGACTCGTTCGTCGCAAGAACGTGCTCTCCACGATCATGCACAGCTTCTTCGGGCTGGCCATCGTAAGCGTGGTCTGGGTCGTCATCGGCTTCACCCTCGCCTTCGGCCCCGACGTCGGCGACCGAGGGCTCATCGGCAACCTCGACTTCGTCCTCTTCCAGAACGTAGGGCTCGAGCCGAACCCCGACTATGCCGCCTCGATCCCGTTCGTCCTCTTCGCCGCGTTCCAGCTCATGTTCGCTGCCATCACGCCGGCCCTCATCACGGGCGCCTTCGCCGAGCGCAAGCGGTTCGGAGCTTTCGTCCTCTTTACGGTCCTCTGGTCCATCATCGTCTACGCCCCACTGGCTCACTGGGTCTGGGCGCCGGGTGGCTGGCTGCGTGAGCTTGGAGCCCTCGACTACGCGGGCGGCACCGTCGTCCACATCAGCTCGGGCGTCTCGGCGTTCGTCGTCGCGCTGCTCATCGGGCGTCGCGTCGGCCAGGGCCATGAGGGCATGGAACCGCACGACGTGCCGATGACCGTCCTCGGGGCGGGACTCCTGTGGTTCGGCTGGTTCGGCTTCAACGCCGGCTCTGCCCTCGCCGCCACCGGCCAGGCCGCCAACGCGCTCTTCGTGACCAACACCGCGGCCGCGGCCGCGACGATCACCTGGGTCCTGGCCAGCTACTTGCACCGACGCAAGGTGAGCGTCGTGGGCGCAGCCGCCGGCGCCGTGGCCGGCCTGGTCGCGATCACGCCCGCTTCGGGCTACGTGACGACCGGGGGGGCGCTCGCCATCGGCCTCCTGGCCGGTGGGCTGTGCTACAGCGCGACACTGCTCCGCGAGCGGGTCAGGATCGACGATGCCCTCGACGTCTTCGCGGTCCACGGCGTGGGAGGCACGTGGGGCGCCATCGCCACGGGTGTCTTCGCGGTCGCGGCCATCGGCGGTGCGTCCGGCCTCATCGAGGGCAACCCGCAGCAGGTCGGCATCCAGTTGGTTGCCGTCCTGGCCACCTACGTCTTTGCCGCCACCGCCACGTTCGTCATCGTCAAGGTCGTCGGGCTGGTCGTCGGCTTGCGCGTCTCGGAGGCCGACGAGGAACTCGGCCTGGACGTGACGCAGCACGGCGAGGTCGCCTACGGCACGGGCACTTGAGGCCGAGAGCTCGATCCAA
The DNA here is from genome assembly GCA_040514195.1 of Candidatus Limnocylindrales bacterium. GTDB lineage: Bacteria > Chloroflexota > Limnocylindria > Limnocylindrales > CSP1-4 > CSP1-4. The sequence goes on from JBEVDC010000022.1 coordinate 3,841, forward strand.
TGCCTGCGGACGAGCCTCGGCGCAGGCATTCCCGGCGCTCCGAGCCACCCCTCTACGACCCCCTCTTCGAGCACGACGCTTGCGGCGTCGGGTTCGTGGCGGACGCCGGGGGAACGGCACCTGACCGGGTTCTGCCGCTCGCGCTGAGCGGCCTCGCGGCACTCGGCCATCGGGGGGCATTCGGCGCCGACGGCGCCTCGTCGGACGGGGCGGGCATCCTGCTGCCGCTGGAGCCATCGGTCGTCCAGCACCTGCTCGGTGGATGCACCGACCGGCACGTCGGGCCGCGTCCCGGAGTCATCTCGCTCTTCCTGCCGCGCGCAGCGGCTACGGGTCGGCGTGCGAAAGTCGTCGTCCAGGCCGCGCTCACGGCCGAGGGCCTGACACCCGCTGCCTGGCGGGCGGTGCCTTTCGATGTCGGCGTGCTCGGGCCGCAGGCCGCCGCGGCCAGGCCTTCCGTCGTCCAAGTCGTCGTGCCGCGGCCAGCCGGCCGGTCCGAGATCGCCTTCGAGCTTGACCTCGTTCTTGCACGGCGCCGCATGGAGTCCGCTGCGCGATCGAGCGGGCTGACGAGCTTCGCCGTCGCATCGTCGTCATCACGAACGGTCGTCTACAAGGGCTTGGTCATGGGGGCACGCCTGGCTGAGCTCTATCCGGATCTTGCCGAACCACTGCGCGTCAGCCACGCCGTCTTCCATCAGCGCTACGCGACCAACACGATGCCGACCTGGTCGCTGGCACAACCATTCCGGCTCGTGGCACACAACGGTGAGATCAATACCGTGCGGGGCAATCGCGAGCATGTCAGGGGGCGGAGCCGAGACCGCGCGCCATCGGGGGCTGCGCGCCGGCTCCTGGCCGTAGGCCCGCTCCTCTCGCCGGACGTCTCCGATTCCGCGTCGCTCGACGAGGCCATCGAGATCCTCGTACAGACCGGCTGGTCACTCGAGGCGGCCCTCAGAGCCTTCCTGCCCGACGCGCCTGCGCTCCGACGCAGACCGAGCGACCCAAGAAGGCCCGGATCGACCGAGCACAGGCATCCGCTGGCACCGTGGGACGGGCCGGCAGCCATCGTCTTCAGCGACGGGCGCAGGGTGGGCGGCATCCTCGACCGCAACGGGCTGCGGCCGCTGGCCTACGCCGTCACCGAGGACCGTCTCGTGGTCGCGGCCTCCGAGGCCGGTGCCTTCGACCTGCCCGTGGCCACCATCGTGCGGCGCGGGCGTCTTGGTCCGGGCGAGATGCTGGTCGTCGAGCCGGCCACGGGTGAGATCAAGCTGCCGGGCGACGCCGAGCCGCCCGTGGCGGTCGCCGAGGCGGTCAGCGTCGACGGATGTGTGGGCAGTGGGCTGTTCGTCGACGGCGTGCCGTCCGGCGGTGGCGCCAGGGGAGTTCATCGATCGTCGACCGGGGCGGACATCCGCTTCCTGGCCGGCCTCGATGCGGAGCGCTACCGGCTCGACATCCGAACCATGGCCATCGAAGGCCACGAGCCGCTCTGGAGCATGGGCGACGATACGCCCACACCCGCGTACGCAGGAACAGACCGACCGGTCACCGACCACCTCCGCCAGGCGTTCGCGCAGGTCACCAATCCGCCCATCGACGCCGAGCGCGAGCGGGCGGTCGTCGATTGCAGTGTCGAGCTCGGGCCGCGCGACTCGATGTTCGCGGGCCCCCCGTCGCGGTCGGACCGGCCGCGACTGCGGCTCGAACGACCATTCGTCATCGATCTCGACGGTCTGCTCCGACGTGCGCCGAACCCGCATCGACTGGAAGCCACCTGGCCGGCGGCGCGCGGTCCCGGAGGGTTGCAGGCCGCGCTCGAGCGGCTCGTGGTCCGAGCGCTGTCGTCGGCTCGTCGTCGGCCCGGGCTGCTCGTCATCTCCGACCGCGGCATGTCCATCGAACACCTGCCTATCCCGTCCGTGCTGGCGGTCGGCGCTGTCCACGCAGCGCTGACCGAAGCCGGCCTTCGGGGGCGCACTGACATCCTCCTCGACGCGGCGGACATCCTCGATGTCCATGGCGCTGCGATGGCGATCGCCGCGGGCGCGGGCGCCGTTCATCCTCGGCTCGCGATCGAGTTGGCGGCGGAGGTCGCCGGCTCACGCGGCGCGGACGATCTGACGGCCGACGAGGCCGTCGCGCGCCTGATCGACGCGTTCGAGGCTGGTCTGCGGAAGACGCTGGCGCGCATGGGCATCTGCACCGTGGCCTCATATGTCGGTGGGGTCCAGTTCGAGACCCTCGAGCTGTCCGAGGCAGTCGTCAGCGCCTGCTTTCCGGCCGCCCCCGCATGGCCCGGCGGCCTTGGCTTCCCGGACCTCGCCGCGCGCCAGCTCCAGCGAGCCGAGAGGGCACGCGACGTACCGGCCGAGACGCCGCCGGGGCGGCTGGTCGATCCGGGTCGCGCACGCTTCCGAGCGGACGGCGAGACGCATCGGTACGCGCCATCCGTCGTCCAGCTGCTGCAACGCGTGGCGGAGGATGCAATCAGCTCCGGGGACGAGCGACCGTTGTTGCCCCTCGCCGAAGGACATCCGGCCTCGGTTCGCGACGCCTTCCGCTTCCGCGGTCGTCGGCCGATCCCGCTCGTCGAGGTCGAGCCTGCGCATGCCATCGCTGTCCGCTTCGTGGCAGCGGCCATGAGCGTCGGCGCCCTCTCGCCGGAGGCGCACCAGGCGGTGACCATCGGCATGCAGCGAGCTGGTGGTGCGGCCAACACCGGCGAGGGCGGCGAGGATCCCGCGTGGTACGAGCCGGGCCCTGCCGGCGAACGACGCGACGCACGGATCAAGCAGGTCGCCTCGGCACGTTTCGGGGTCACGACCGACTACCTCGTGCGCGCCGATCAGCTCGAGATCAAGATCGCCCAGGGCTCGAAGCCGGGCGAGGGCGGCCAGCTGCCCGCCCGTAAGGCGACTGCCTACATCGCCGCGCTTCGGCGCGGCCAGCAGGGCATGGCCTATATCAGCCCGCCGCCCCACCACGACATCTATTCCATCGAGGACCTGGCGCAGCTCATCGCCGACCTTCGCGCGGTCAACCCGACCGCGCGCGTCGGCGTCAAGCTCGTCGCCTCGCGTGGCATCGGGACCATCGCCGCCGGGGTCGTCAAGTCGGGTGCCGCGTACGTCCACGTTGCGGGCCACGCCGGCGGGACCGGAGCATCCCCACTCAGCTCCATCAAGCATGTCGGCGCGCCATGGGAGCTCGGCCTGGCCGAGGTCCACCAGGTCCTTCTGCGCGCCGGCCTGCGCGACCGCGCGACGCTGCGCACCGACGGCGGCCTTCGCACCGGCCGTGACATCGTCATGGCAGCGCTGCTAGGCGCCGAGGAGTTCGGCCTCGGCACGGCGATCCTCGTCGCGCTCGGCTGCGATATGGCCCGGCAGTGCCACCTGGACACCTGCCCGACTGGGATCGCCACGCAACGCGACGACTTGCGAGCCAAGTTCAGAGGCTCGCCCGAGCAGGTCGAACGGTTCGTGACGGCCCTGGCCGAAGACGTCCGCCACGAGCTGGCAACCATCGGCGCCCCGACGCTGGGCGAGATCGTCGGCGAAGCGGCGCGCATCCTTCGCCCGGCGCCGGGACCGCATGCCGTCGATCCAGCGTCACTGCTTGGCGCGCCACACTGGCCGGCCGGCACGGCACGTCGATCCTCGCCGAAGACGGCGGCCTCGCGCGTAGCGGTCGCGCCCGCATCTACGGTCGAGGCACGGCTGCTCCAGGCACCGGAGCGCCTGCGCCCGGGATCGACCATCGAGGTCGTGCTGACGACCGCCGACCGCGCCTTCGGAGCGGGCCTTGCCGGCGCGCTCGCGCGGGGCGAGATCAGCCGTCCGCTCCGGGTCGTCGCCCGTGGCGCGGCGGGCCAGAGCCTGGGCGCCTTCCTGACAGCGGACATCGAGCTCGAGCTCGAGGGCGTGGCCAATGATTACGTCGCCAAGGGCCTCTCTGGCGGCACGGTCGCGGTCCGACCTGAGGCCGACCTCGCGGGCGCCGCGACCGGCCTGGCAATCGCGGGCAACACCTGCCTGTATGGCGCGACGGCGGGCAGGCTCCACCTCGTCGGCCGGGCGGGCATCCGCTTCTGTGTCCGCAACAGCGGGGCCGAGGCCGTGGTCGAGGGCACCGGCCCTCATGCCTGCGAGTACATGACCGGCGGCATCGCGGTCATCCTGGGGCCGACCGGCGCGAACCTCGGCGCGGGCATGACCGGCGGCCGGGCCTACCTCTGGGATCCCAACGGCGACCGCATCGCGGCCGCGAACGCCCGCTCGATCCG
>JBEVDC010000024.1:0-5017 GCA_040514195.1 Candidatus Limnocylindrales bacterium
TCGTAGAACCGGGAGCCCGGGCCTTCCAAGGGTCCGGGCTCTTTCATTCCCGCTCTACCCTCCAGGAGCACCGCTCTCATGCTGCCAGGATCGCTGCTCAGTGCGCTCGGGTGGCACAGAGCATCCCGACGTCGAGTGGCGCATCTGACTCAGCCTCGGAGGGACCATCGGGCAATGGTCCCGAAGTACCGTCGGCCTGAAGATCGATCCCGTGACGAGTGCCGTGTCCAACTCGGTCGATGCTTCTTCGCCGACATCCCTGTCCCCGACGGAGGGCGCCGTCGCCGACGACGTGCTGACGTTCGAGCACGTCGACGACGGTTTCGCTCTCGTCGGCGTCCGGGGCCATCGTGCCGGATGGGCAGGGATCGTCGCACTCGATGCGCACGACGACGGTCTGGTCGGACGCGCCTGGCGATGCGGCACGGCCGAGCGTCTCTCGAGCGGCCCTCGGCTGAAACACGTCGCTGGTCCGTACTACGCTCGGTTCGCCGTTGCCGTGCCCGTCGGCCAGCGTCATGTCGTCGTATTCGGTGGGAAGCGCCCGATCACGCCGAGCGACAGCCAGCTCGTCCGGCTGGCGGCTGCCGAGGTCGATCGCACGCACGGCGTCTCCGCCGACAAGCTGCTTGCTGACGAGCTCGAGCTCGTCCACGCCTTACGCGCCTTGATGGCCTACCGGCCGGTGACGGTCCGGGACACCGTCCGCCACATCGCGACGGTCGCCGGGCACGCCCTCTCCTGCGACGTCGCGGTCATCCGGCTCGAGATCGACGGCCAGTCCCTCGTCGAAGGGCTCGATCTGCGATCCAGCTCCGCACTCGCCAACCCCGACTCCGCCGGCGACCTCAGTTCGTCGGCCGAGAGCCTCGGATCGAGCAGGCGGCGCCACGCGAACCGGATCTCTTCGGTCTCGAGGTAGCGTCTCACCTCACCCTTCCCATCAGTGGCGATCTCGGTGGTGCACTTGCGCTCGGACATGCCGCCGCCCGCGCTCGCGGCTTCACATCGCTGTGTCAGCGGATCGGGCGAGCGATCGCCGATGCCGCAGAGCTCCTGATCGGTCAAGCTCATGCCCGGGAGCAGCTCGCCGCCGAGCGCGACCTGCTTGCCCGGCTGGTTCGCACCGACGCGCTGACCGGCGGCGCCAACCGGCGTGCGTGGGATGACGAGGTCGCGGCGTGGCATTCGCGTGCGGATCATCCCGACGCGTATGTGTTGTCGTGCGACCTCGATGGTCTCAAGGCCGTCAACGATCACTACGGCCACGCCGCCGGAGACGCCCTCATCCGCGGTGCATCGAACTTGCTGCGCGCGTGCGTCCGCGAGGGCGACCTGGTCGCTCGCGTCGGCGGAGATGAGTTCGTCGTGCTGGTGTCGCCGGCCGACTCGACGGCGGTGAGGCGGGTGACCGCGCGAGTCCGTCGAGCCCAGCGCGCGTGGCGCGTCACCGAGCATGGCCTGACGCCCCGACTCTCGATGGGTCATGCACGAGTCCCTGCCGACGGTGACCTCGAGGGCGCGCGGGCGGCGGCCGATCGAGCGATGTATGCCAGCAAACGAAGGCGGGCCGCGGCACCGACGCCAACGACACCCTGGCGCACCGCTGCACGACGGCGCGCGGGCGATCGGGGCGAGCCAGCGGGCAGCGGCATAGACTGACTCCTCGGTAGCGGCCGAACAGAACGAACGAGAGCACGAGCGGCGGGCCCTCGGATCGTTGGTCAGCCGCCGACCGACCGGGAGGGTGCCATGTTTCGGATCCGACGATTCGGCGTCATCAAGACGGCCACGGTGGCGGCCGTGATGTATGTCGTCATCGTGCTCGTCATCTTCATCCCCATCTTGCTCATCACCGCTCTCGTCGGCATCACACCCGCCGGGTCGAACGGCCTTGGCGGTGTTGGACCCGTCGTCGGCGTCCTGATCCTTGGCCTGTTGGCGGCGTTCTTCTACGGCGTCTTCGGGTGGGTGTTCACGGCCATCGCGTGCCTGCTCTACAACCTCGTGGCCAGCTGGGTGGGTGGTATCGAGGTGCAGGTGGAGGCGGTCGTGCCAGCCATCCAGCCGCCCGCAACGGCCCCACCGACGTGGGGCCAACCTGGGGGTTGAGGGGCCGGACACGCCGCTGGCAACGCTCGTTGCATCGGCCGCGAAGCGCCCGCCGGTAGAATGGCGAGGTGACCTCCCCGCCCCCCCGACGAACGTCGACGCGCGCTGCTGGCGCGCCTGCTGACGGCTTCGACTGGGACCTCACCGTGCCTGTTCCCGAGCCGGCCCCAGAGGTCGAGGCGGTGGCCGACGAGCCAGCGGATCGGCGAAAGCGGCGTGGGGGCAAGCGAACGGCGGCGGCACGGGTAAGTGCGGACGAGGCGCCCGACGTCGAGTGGTTCGGCTACATCGGGCCAGCGTCGGCGTTGTCAGCCGAGGTCCCCAAGCCGGCCGCCCCGAAGCCGGACCCTGAGGTGCTCGCCGCCGAGATCGTCGGCCGCCTCAATCCCGAGCAGGCGCGAGCCGTCACGACCACCAAGGGCCCTCTCCTCATCCTGGCCGGCGCCGGCTCCGGCAAGACGCGTGTCCTGGCCCATCGGGTCGCCTACCTCATCGGCGTCAAGGGCGTGCGGCCTTGGAACATCCTGGCCGTGACCTTTACCAATAAGGCGGCCGGCGAGATGCGCGAGCGGATCATCGGCCTGGTCGGCGAAGAGGCCGGCCGCCAGGTCGCCATGGGCACCTTCCACAGCCTGTGCGCCAGGGTCCTGCGGCGCGACGGCCGGTCCATCGGCATCGATCCCCGCTTCGCCGTCTACGACACGGATGACCAGACGAGCCTCATGAAACAGGTCCTACGCGAGATGGACCTGGCGGCCAGCGGCGAAACGCGCCCGTCGGTCATGCTGGCTCAGGTCAGCCGCTGGAAGAACGACCTCATCGAACCCGCTGAAGCGACCGACACCGCCCGCACCTACCACGAACAGCTCGCCGCCCGCGCCTATGCCGCCTACCAGGTGCGCCTGCGCAAGGCCGGTGGGCTGGACTTCGACGACCTGCTCAACGAGGCGGTGCGCCTCTTCGAGCAGGCGCCTGATGTCCTCGCCACCTATCAGGCGAAGTGGCGGTTCCTGCACGTGGACGAATATCAGGACACCAACCGGGCGCAATATCTCTGGATCCGGCAGCTCGCCGCCCGGCACCACAACCTGGCCGTGGTCGGCGATGATGACCAGAGCATCTACAGCTGGCGCGGCGCCGATCTGCGCAACATCCTCGACTTCGAGCGCGACTACCCCAAAGCGACCGTCGTCAAGCTGGAGCAGAACTACCGCTCCACTCAGCTCATCCTCGACGCTGCGCACGCGGTCGTCTCGCGCAACGAGGGACGCAAGGACAAGAAGCTCTGGACGCAGAACGACCGCGGCGTGCGGATCGAGCGTTTCGAGGCCGACCGCGAAGATGAGGAGGCGGAGTGGATCGCGCGCCAGATCGACGCCCTGGTCCAGGGGCGTGGCGCCGGCGGCTCGATCCTCGCCCGCCGGGCCGACGAGGGCGACGATCGGCTCTATCGGCTCAAGGACATCGCGGTCATGTATCGCACGAACGCCCAGTCGCGGGCCATCGAGGAATCGTGTCTCCGCTACGGCCTGCGGTACCAGCTCGTCGGCGGCACCCGCTTCTACCAGCGTCGAGAGGTCAAGGACGCGCTCGCCTACCTCCGCACGCTGCGCAACGACCGCGACGTGGCGGCCTTCGAGCGCATCATCAACGTGCCGGCCCGAGGCATCGGCGACAAGACCCTGGAGCACCTGCGGGCAGTCGCGTCCGCCAACGACGGCGACGTCTGGACCGCCATCCTGTTGACGATCGACGATCCGGAGGTCGCATCGCGGACTCGTCACGCGTTGAGCGGCTTCGCCGAGTTGGTGACCCGCCTTCGGCGGCGGGTCGGGCTGCTCGCCCTCCCGGAGCTGCTGGATGCCCTGCTCGAGGAGTCGGGCTACCGGGCGATGCTCCACGATGGCTCGGAGGATGGGCAGGAGCGATGGGACAACCTGCTCGAGCTGCGCGAGGTGGTCGCCCGCTACGCCGACCTCGAGCCGGAAGACGCCCTCGACCGCCTGCTCGAGGAGACGGCACTGGTGGCGGACCAGGACGCCTACGATGCCTCGGACGACCGGGTCACGCTCATCACCCTGCATGCCGCCAAAGGCCTGGAGTTCGACGTCGTGTTCATCGCCGGCCTCGAGGAAGGCGTTTTCCCTCATAACCGCGCGCTCGACGACCCGCGCCAGATGGAGGAAGAGCGCCGGCTCGCGTACGTCGGCCTGACCAGGGCGCGCCATCGGCTCTACCTGACCCATGCCGCGCAACGAGCGACCTGGGGTCGCGGCGGCTTCTCTGTGCCCAGCCGTTTCCTGCTCGAGATCCCGGCCGAGCTGATGCACGGGCCCCGCCTCGTGGTGACGGACGAGGAGGACGACGATCAGCGGCCGCCCGAGGAGCGGACCGGCGGCCCGCTCGACCTCGACCTCGTCCTCGGGCGGCGGGCCACTGGGCGCCTGCTCGAACGCGACCGGCGGCCCGTCGGTCCTCGCTCACTGCCCCCTGGGGGCGGCTACGTCGAAGTGCCGCCGGGCGCGCCGCGACCGGGCGAGGTCTTCCGAACCAGCCGCGACCTCGCCGCCAAGCGCGAGGCGTACTACGGTTCGCACGCATGGCCCGGGCGCGACGATGGCAGGGTGCCGGCCGGGGGCGGTCCGGGCGACGCTTCGCCGGGCATCGCGACGGAGAGAGCCACGAAGGACGCATCGGCCGATCCCGATGCCGGAGCAGCGCGCGGCTCGGTGCCGCCCCCGCCGATCGTGCCCGGCCAGCGGCGCTATCGCGACGGTGACCGCGTCCGGCATCACGCCTTCGGCGAGGGGCGTGTCGTGACCTCCAAGCTGACCCGCGACGACGAGGAAGTGACCGTCGCTTTTCCCGACCGAGGCGTGAAGACGCTCCTGGCCAGCATCGCGGA
>JBEVDC010000035.1:0-2509 GCA_040514195.1 Candidatus Limnocylindrales bacterium
CAACGTCGAGATGACCGTCGAGCTGATCACGCCCATCGCCCTCGAGACCGGCCAGCGCTTCGCCATCCGCGAGGGCGGCCACACCGTCGGCGCCGGCGCCATCACGAGCATCCAGGAGTAGCCGGTGGCGAAGCAGCGGATCCGGATCCGCCTCAAGGCGTACGACCACCGGCTCCTTGACCAGTCCGCGCTCCAGATCGTGGAGACCGCGCAGCGCACCGGCGCAGACGTGGTCGGACCCGTGCCGCTGCCCACCCGGATCGAGAAGTTCACTGTGCTCCGCTCGCCGTTCATCGACAAGGACAGCCGTGAGCAGTTCGAGATCCGGACCCACAAGCGCCTCATCGACATCCTCGATCCATCGTCAAAGACGGTGGACGCACTGATGCGACTCTCGCTCGCCGCGGGCGTCGACATCGAGATCAAGATGTGATGACCCACGACGGCAGGCTCGCCCGATGAGCATCGGATTGATCGGCCGCAAGGTCGGCATGACCCAGGTCTTCGCGGCTGATGGCACCCTGGTGCCGGTCTCCGTGGTGGCCATCGAGCCCAACACGGTGACGCGGCTTCGGACCGCCGAGCGCGATGGCTACACGGCAGTCCAGCTCGGGGCCGGCACGCGCGAGAAGCAGACCAAGCCGGTCGCCGGCCAGCTGCGCGGGCTGCCGCCTGTCCGCGACCGGCGTGAGTTCCGCCTCGACGACGTGTCGGGCTACGAGGTCGGCCAGGAGCTCAAGGTCGAGGACGTGTTCAGTGCCGGCGACCTGGTCGATGTCATCGGCGTCACCAAGGGCAAGGGCTTCGCGGGCACCATCAAGCGCCATCACGCCTCGCGAGGGCCAGAGACGCACGGCTCCGACTCGCATCGGCAGCCCGGCTCCATCGGCGCCGGGACCACCCCTGGACGCGTCTATCGAGGGTTGCCGATGGCCGGGCACCTCGGCGCCGCCCGACGGACGACGTCGAAGCTGACCGTCGTACGCACCGACGCCGAGCGCAACCTGCTCCTCGTCAAGGGCGCCGTGCCTGGCGCGCGGGACGCGCTGGTCATGGTCAGGAAGGCGTAGCCATGGCGACCGCTACGCTGTACGCCAAGACCGGCCTCGAAGCCGGCACCATCGAGCTGCCGGACGGTCTTTTCGCGGCGCCCGTCAATACCGCCGTCATGCACCAGGTCGTGATCGCCCAGCTGGCCGGTCGCCACCTTGGCACGCACGACACGAAGACCCGGGCCGAAGTCCGCGGCGGCGGCAGGAAGCCGTACCGCCAGAAGGGCACCGGCCGGGCTCGCCAGGGTTCCATCCGGGCGCCCCAATACGAGGGTGGCGGCATCGTCTTCGGCCCGCACCCGCGCAGCTACGAGCAGAAGGTCCCGAGGCGCATGAAGCGGCTGGCCCTCCGCGGCGCCCTCTCGGCCAAGTTCGCTGACGGCGCCGTGAAGGTCGTTCAGGACCTGGCCATGGACGAGATCAAGACCCGCGAGCTGGTGGGCTACCTGGCCAACCTCAAGGCCGGCGGCCGAGTCCTCGTCGTCGCACCCAGCCGCGACGAGAAGCTCGAGCGCTCCGCCGCCAACCTGCCCAAGGTCATCGTCATCCTGGCCGACTCGCTCAACACGGTCGATGTCCTGAACGCCGACACGCTGCTCATCACCGAGCCGGCGCTGGCGACGATGACGGAGGTCTACGCATGACGCTGCAGGCCTCCCAGGTCATCATCCGCCCGGTCATCAGCGAGAAGTCGATGGACGAGACACAGCGCGGCAAGTACACCTTCGCCGTCCACCACGACGCCAACAAGCTGCAGATCAAGGCGGCCGTCGAGGAGCTCTTCAAGGTCTCCGTGCTGCAGGTCAACGTCCTGACCACGAAGTCCAAGGAGAAGCGCCGCGGCATCGGCCGAGCGCGCACCAAGGGCCTCACGTCGCCGTGGCGGAAGGCCATCGTGACGGTCGCGGCCGGCGACAAGATCGAATTCTTCGAGGGGGTGTAGCGTGCCGCTCCGAAGCTACAAGGCGACCTCGCCGGGCCTGCGGTCCATGACCCGCTCGACCTTCGATGAGATCACCACCGACAAGCCGCACAAGCCGCTCCTCGAGCCGAAGAAGCGGGGCAGCGGACGCAACAGCCAGGGTCGGCTGACGGTCCGCCATCGCGGTGGCGGCGAGAAGCGACACTACCGGATCATCGACTTCAAGCGCGACAAGTTCGACGTGCCTGCCCGCCTGGCGACCATCGAGGACGACCCCAATCGATCGGCGCGTATCGGGCTGCTCCACTATCGCGACGGCGAGAAGCGCTACATCCTGGTCCCCAACGGGCTCAAGGTCGGCGACGTCGTGGTCGCCGGGCCGAGCGCGGAGGCCAAGGTCGGCAACGCCCTGCCCCTGGCGAAGATCCCGCTCGGCACGACCATCCACAACATCGAGCTGGTGCCCGGCAAGGGCGGCCAGATCGTCCGCTCGGCTGGCGCCTCGGCGCAGCTCCTGGCCAAGGAGGGCGATTTC
>JBEVDC010000056.1:0-29023 GCA_040514195.1 Candidatus Limnocylindrales bacterium
GGGTATGGCCGCGGAGGAGGACGTTGGGCTCGAGGACCACGTCCTGGCCGATCTCGACGTCGGCGTCCACGAAGGTCGTGCCCGGGTCCTCCATGGTCACGCCTGCCAGGAGGTGGCGCTCGAGGATCCGCCATCGCAGGTCGGCCTCGAGCGTCGCCAGTTGGACACGATCGTTGACGCCCGCCAGCTCCATCTCGTCGTCGACCTCCACCGGCACCACGCTCCGACCGTCGCCACGGGCCAGCGCGACGAGCTCGGTCAGGTAGAGCTCTCCGGTCGCGGGTGAGGGCGTCAGGTCGTTCAGGCGGGTGCGGAGCCAGGCGCCGTCGAAGGCGTAGAGGCCGCCGTTGACCTCCTCGATGGCGCGTTCTGCCTTGCTGGCATCCTTGTCCTCCACGATCCGTGCCACGTCGCCTCCGTCGCGCACGATCCGCCCGTAGCCGGTCGCGTCCTCCGGCACGATGGTGCCCAGGGCGATGGCGGCCTTCGTCCGCTGTCGCTGCCTGATGAGCTGGGTGATCGTGGCGGCCGTCAGGAGCGGCGTGTCGCCACTCAGGACGACCACATCGTCGGGCGTGTTATGAACGGCCGACATGGCCGCCTGGAGCGCGTGGCCGGTGCCGAGCGGTGGATCCTGGACGGCCCAGTCCACTTGATCGGCGAACACGCCACGGACGGCCTCGGTGGCCGGTGAGACGAGCACCAGGGGGCGCCCTCCGGTCGCCTCGACCGCAGCCTCGATGACGTAGCCCAGCATCGGGCGGCCGCAGAGCGGATGGAGGACCTTGGCGCGACGCGATCGCATCCGCGTCCCGAGGCCGGCGGCGAGGATGACGACCCGGATCGTGGGTCGGCGCGTGGTCACCGGGCGGGCATCCCGGTACGGGCTTGGTCAGGGTCAGTGGGCATCAGGTGGCCGGTAATCTTCGGCCGACCGCTTCGGGGTGTCAACCGCGGCCGGCGAGCGCCGGCCTCACTCAGCGGCTCGCGGCCGATAGGCGACCGCCTCGATCTCCACCAGGGCGCCCTTTGGCAGGGCACGGACGGCGAATGTCGAGCGGGCGGGTGGCGCGTCGCTGAAGTAGCCGGTGTAGACCTCGTTGAGGGCGCCGAAGTCGGCGATGTCGGCCAGGAAGACGGTCACCTTGACGATGTCGGCGTGGCTTGCCCCCGCCGCATCCAGGACCGCACCCAGGTTGCGCAGGGCGCGATCGGCTTGGGCCGCGATCCCGTCGGCCAGCTCGCCGGTGACCGGGTCCAGGCCGATCTGGCCGGAGCAGAAGACGTAGTCGCCAGCCACGATGGCCTGGCTGTACGGACCCAGGGCGGCCGGCGCCTGGTCCGTTGCGATCCGCTGCTTCATGGTGCCTCCCTGGGCGCGGTGCGCGCGAACGTCGCGACACGGATGGCCGGCGCAGCCAGGCCCGAGATCCGGACCGCCGTGAGCGCCGTCGCAGCCGTTTCGGCGGCCGCCCCCGAAGGATACAGAGCCAGCAGGGTCGGACCCGAGCCAGACAGCACGAGCGGGCGCCCGAGGTGCACTTCCAGTGCACTACGCAGGTCGGCCAGGCCCGGACGGAGGCGGCTCGCCGCTGGCCACAGGTCGTTGGCGTCCCGCAGCTCTGTCGCCATCGAGACCACGTCCGCCGCGCTCCAACCCACGGCGAGTCCGGCGGCCAGCGCCCGTGCGCGCTCGGCCGTTTCCGGCCCCGATCCGGCTGCGGATCGCCTCGTGGGATGTCCGGCCTCGAGCCCGTCCCAGGCGGCGAAGACGTCGCGGGTCGACAGTCCAGCGCCTGATGTGACCATCAGGATGCCGACCGGGTCGAGCGGGCCTGGCAGAGGTTCGATGTACTCCCCGCGGCCCCTGATCAGCGCGGCATCGACGTCAGCGGCCATGAACGGCACGTCCGAACCGAGGCGGGTCGCAAGATCCAGCCGCTCGTCCGGCGTCAGTGCCACGTCCCAGGCGCGGGTCGTCAGGTCGAGTGCCGCTGCGCCGTCCGCGCTGCCGCCGCCCAGGCCAGCCGCCATGGGGATGTGCTTCTCGAGGTGGAAGGCGAGGCCAGCGGCATCGGGCGCGTGCGACGCGCGCACCAGAGCCGCCGCGCGCAGGACCAGGTCGCGAACCCCGGGCCGATATTCGATCGGGCCGCCGACGACCAGGCTGTCACCGTCCCCCGCCGGCTCGACGGACAGCCGGTCGGCGAGGTCGAGCCGCGCGAAGACCGAGACGAGCTCGTGGTAGCCGTCCGCGCGGCGTCCGACGACCGCCAGCGCCAGGTTGACCTTTGCCCGCGCGAGCCGCTCGATCACGGACGGACCGCAGCAGGTTCGAGCGGACCGATGGCGGCCGAGAGGGCCAGCCACTGCTCGACCGAGAGCGTCTGCGGCCGCGCGTCGAGGGCGACGCCGCAGGCCACGAGCGCGGCCTCGATGCGATCACGACCCAGCCATGGCAGCTGGCGCGGCAACACGTTGTGCAGCATCTTGCGCCGCTCGCGGAAGCCGGCCTGCACGACACGCCAGAGCGCTTCCTCGCCGTCGGCATCGAGGCGGCGAGGCCGCGTTCGGCCGACCAGCACCGCCGAGTCCACCTCCGGCGCCGGCTCGAAGGCGGCCGCCGGCACGACACGCGAGATCCCGACCTCGGCGTGGTACTGGACGAAGACGGAGAGGTAGCTCATGCCACCGGGTGGGGACGCGATGCGCTCGGCGACCTCGCGCTGCAGCATGAGCACGAACCGCCCCGGACGCGGCTCCTCGCCCAGGACGTGATGAAGGATCGGGCTCGTGATGTGGTAGGGCAGGTTGGCGACGAGGTCCCACGATGGACCGACGAGGTCGGTCACCGCGCGCTCGAGGATGTCGTCGTGGATCAGCCGGAGCCGGTCGTCGACGATGGCAGACGGGAACCGCCGGCGGAGGTGCTCGACCATCCGGGGGTCGACTTCGACGGCCACGACCTGGGCACCTGCGGCCAGGAGGGCGCCGGTCAGGATCCCGATACCGGGCCCGATCTCGAGCACCTGCCGCGGGCCGTCCCAGCCTTCCGCGTCAAGCGCGGGTAGCTCGGCGGCGGCCACGATCGCCTCGAGCACTTCGCCGTCGGCCAGGAAGTTCTGGCTGAAGCGCCGGTTCGGGCGCAGGCCGTTGGCCGCCAGATAGCGACGCAGCGACTCGGGTCCCAGGTGACGCGCGTCGAGGGCATCGCCCCTGAGCGCAGCCACACGCTCGCTCACCTGGCGACCGCCAACCGCAGGGAGGGCGAGGCGCCCAGGTCCAGGCCGGCGCGCTCGCCGGCCAGGAAGCGCTGGCTGCCGGCTGCCCCGATCATGGCCGCATTGTCGGTGCAAAGGCTCGGAGCCGGGATCACCAGGTCCACCCCGAGGGCGGCGGCTCGCTCGGCCATCGCCGCGCGGAGCGAGACGTTGGCCGCCACGCCACCGCCGATGATCATCGACCGGGCCTCGATCCGCTCGGTCGCCAGCGCCGTCTTGGTGGCCAGGACGTCGACGACCGATGCCTGGAAGGCGGTCGCGATGTCGCCGACCAGGTCGGCGGGGATGGCGACGCCGTCGTCCGCGGTGCCGCCGCAGGCCTCGAACAAGCGTCGGCGGACGGCGGTCTTGAGGCCGCTGAAGCTGAAGTCCAGCGTGTCGCCCAGCCAGGCACGCGGCAGGGCCGACGGTTCGTCCCGAGGAGCGCGATCGCCGGCGCCCGGGTGCCCATCGGTCGCCCAGGCGGCCGCGGCGCGCTGGATGGCGGGACCGCCCGGATACGGCAATCCGAGCATGCGACCGACCTTGTCGAACGCCTCGCCGGCGGCGTCATCCACGGTGCGGCCCAAGAGCCGGTATTCCAGCGGGCCTTGCATCTCGACCAGCAGCGTGTGCCCACCGCTGACGACGAGGGCCACGGCGGGAAAGGCGGGCGTCGGGCGTGTCTCCCCCGATGTGTGGAGCCAGGCAGCGTGGATGTGCCCCTCCAGGTGATTGACGGCGACCAGCGGCCGATCGTGGAGGAAGGCCAGCGTCTTGGCCATCGAGAGGCCCACGAGCAGCGAGCCAGCCAGGCCTGGGCCGTTGGTGACCGCGATGGCGTCGACGTCGGCCGGACTGGACAGGCGGGCGCGAACGAGCGCCTCGTCGAGCACCGGCAGCATCCAGCGCAGGTGGGCGCGAGCGGCGACCTCGGGCACGATGCCGCCAGTGGGGGCGTGGAGTGGCGTCTGGCTGGCGACGACCGAGGCGGCGATGGCCCGTCCGCCTTCGACCACCGCGACGGCCGTCTCGTCGCAACTCGATTCGATGGCCAGGACCCGGAGTTCGGGCTCAGAAGCCGGCGCCGGACCTGTGTCAGGTCTCGCCATCGGGCTCCCAGGGGCCGCTAGGCGGCAGGGCGGGCATGAGCTCGGCACGGAGCCGCTCGAGGCGCTCCCGCATGGCCGCCGAGGGCAGTTCCTCGGTGGTCATGATCAGTGCGTCCTCGCTGTTGTCGGAGTAGTAGTGGGGCCGGACGCCGACGGGGCGGAAGCCGAAGCGCTCGTAGAGGCGCCGCGCGTCGGTGTTGGAGATGCGGACCTCGAGCGTGGCCACGTTCGCTGCCAGGTCGACGGCCAGGTCCATGAGCGCGAGCAGCAGCCGGCTGCCGATCCCTGCGCCCCGATGCTCGGGCACGACCGCGAAGGTCGTCACGTGCGCCTCGTCGACCATCATCCAGATGCCGCCGTAGGCGACCACCTCGCCGCCGACCCGGGCGACCAGGTAGCGTGCGAGGCGATTGGTCTCGAGCTCCTGGCGAAAGGCGTAGGCCGGCCAGGGTACGGGAAAGCTCGCGCGCTCGACGGCGTGCACGGCCGGGATGTCCTCGACCCGCATGGCCGCGATCTCGACCTTCAGCGGAGGTCTGGCGACCATGCCACTCCTCCCTGCCACGGGGCGATGCCCCGCGGCAGCGTGACGTAGGCCGGCACGAGCGCGGCCACGTCGTCCGCCCGTCCACCAGCCAGCGCGGCCGCACCGAGCCCGAGCATGGCAGGCGCGAGGCCGTCCAGGGCGGACGCGCCCCGTCGTCGCGCCTCGTCCGGGATGGCGGGGTCGTCCAGGTCGACGGCGACGAGGCTCGAGCGGTCGTTGGCTGGGTCGGCGAGCCAGGCCTCGAGCGCGGCCGGTGCCAGCAGGCGTGGACCGGCGGCGCCGACGCCCAGGGGCACCAGGTAGCGGTCGCGTGGTCCAGCGGGCAGGATGACGGTCGCGGGACCGTGCAGGCCTACCGCAGCGGCCAGTCCCTCGGCCGTTCCGATGCCGACGATCGGCCGGCCGAGCCCGTGGGCCAGCGTCTTGGCCGTGGCCAGGCCGACGCGCAGGCCGGTGAAGCCGCCTGGCCCGACGCCGACGACGAAGCCGCCGATGACGTCGAGTCGGACGCCCGAGGTCGACAGGAGCGTGGCGAGGCGCGGCAGGATCGTCTCCGCGTGGGCATGACCGCCCGGCCAGGCATCCATCGCCCGTGGCGTGCCATCGGCCAGCGACCCGACGGCGAGCACGGCGCGGCTGGTGGCAGTGTCGATGGCCAGCAGCAGGTCGCCCATCAGCCGGCGGGGGCTGCCGCGACCACGAATCGCGCCTGGTCGGCGGTGGCGGCCACGACCTCGATCGAGCGCGCCTCGTCGTCGCCGATGACGATGAAGATGTCGAGCCGGTCGGGGTCCACGTCGGCGGCTAGGCGATCCCCCCACTCGATGAGCGTCACCCCCTCGGCCTCGCGCTCATCGAGCAGGCCGCCGTCGAAGGCATCGACAAGGCCGGACAGGCGATAGAGGTCGAGGTGGAAGAGCGGTAGGCGACCCGGGTACTCGGCCATCAGGGTGAACGAGGGGCTGTCCACCACATCGGTCACGCCGAGACCGGCCGCGAAGCCCTTGGCCAGCTCTGTCTTGCCCGCCCCGAGGGGACCGATGAGGCCGATCCGGTCACCCCGGCGAGCGACCTCCGCCAGCCGTGCGCCGAGCGAGCGTGTCGCGGCTGCCGTCGCGCATCGGACGACGACGCGCGTGGGCGCCGAGGACGGTGTCACCGACCGAGGCGCTCCAGGTCCGCGAGGGCGACCAGACGCTCCTCCGGTGGTTGCCCGCTGCCGCCGGCCTCGAAGGCGACGCGGCCGACCATGGCCATGACGCCGGCCGGCAATCGGCGACGTCCGACGACCTCGAGCAGGCGCCCGGTCCGGCCCGTCAGCTCGCCGGCCGCGGCCCGCACGCGGTCCAGGCTGGCAGGCGCGATGGCGGTCGCGGCATCGAGCAGGATCATCGGCGGGTCGGCTGCGATGCCCACCTCGCGGCCCTCGGCCTCGATGAGTGCCGCCCACACGCCCGGCGGGATGGGCCGCTTGCCGAAGCCGTCGAGGACCAGGAGCGCGAAGGGCGGGCTGGCGTGGATGGCCGCCCGTTGGCGTGCCTCCGATGCCGCAAACGAGCGCAGGTCGCGGCCGACCACGCCACCGACGACCACGCCGCGGACGCCCATGGCACGTGCGCGGGTGAGCGCCTCGACGTCGATCCGGGCGCCGGCCACCACGATGGCGCCGGCACCGCCGACGTCGATGGCGGCGACCGGCAGCTCGTCGTCGGGCCTGGCGACGCCGATCATCAGGCGGCCGGCGGTCGGGTCACCGGTCATCAGCGTGCCGGGGAACCCGATGCCATCCGTGCGCAAGACGATGGCCGTGGGCAGCACGGCCTGGATGACGCCGGCGGCCGGCGCCTGGACGACCTCGACGTGTCGCCCCACGACGGACCGAAGCGTGCCGCCGGGCGTCACGTAGACGACGCGGCCGTGACCCGGCGATGCGACCTTGCGGCGCTTGCCACCCAGGTGCGTTCCGTCCTCGAGCATCGCTCCGGGTTCTGGCTCCTGGATGCCACCAAGGCGTGTCTCCGTGAGCTCCGGATCGCGCAGTCGCTCCGCGATCGCGTCGCCCGCCGCGACGTGGACGCCGGCCCTGACGAGGGGTCGATCGCCGAGTCCGAGCCGGATGCGGACGACGGGCTCGACGACGGCTGTCATGGAGTCCACGATCGGCGCCGCCATCGATCCCGTGAGCATGGTCACGGTTCGATCCCGGACCAGAGCGGCCGCTGCCAGGCATCGAGCAAGTCGCGCCGACGCTCCGGCCGATCGGGCAGGCGGAGCGGGATCTCGCGCGTATCGACGAGCAGGCCGCCAAGGCCGCCGGCGACATCGACGGCCAGACGGTGCGACCGGACGCCCAGCCACGCGCCGTCTCGGGTCGTCAGCTCGGCGGTGGCAACGAGCCCGGGTGGCAGGTCGAGCAGCTGGACGCCGCCCGCCACCAGCTCGACCTGGTCGGAGGCACCGTCGGTCGTCGTCAGGCGCAACGAACCACGGTGCCTGCCGGAGCGGAGACCCGTGGCGAGGATGGCGCTGCCAAGGGGGGCCAGAGCGTCCTCCAGCAGATCGGTCAGCAGCCGTCGACGATCCTCCTCGTCAGCCAGGGCACCGATCGGCGCCAGCACCCGCGCATGATCATGCGCCAGGGCCATCGCGCCAGGTCGGCGCAACGTGTCCACCAGGGCCAGCGAGACGGCCGGCGCCGGGGCGACCGCGAAGGCACCGCCGCTGACGATGAGCAGGTCGGCCGTGTAATCGGCCGGGCGCCCGTCGGCCGAGGCGGGCAGGCGCCAGCCGTCGTCGAGTCGGAGCAGCGCGGCTCGACCGGCTGCCAGGCGCAGGCGGGCGCCGTCGCCCGCCGCATCGCGCCAGGGGGCGATGACGAGGTTCCGGACACGGTCGCGCAGCGTCGCCGGATCAGCGCGGATCGTGGACCAGGCGAGGACCCGATCGGCAATCGCGTCGTCGCCGATCGCCTCGCGCGGCGCCAGAGCCGCATCCACCCGCACCACCTGGCCGATGATGCCGTGGGGGTCAGCCAGGATGCGGGTGCTTGCCGAGGCACCCACGTCGACCAGCTCGACCCGGCGGTCGAGGAGAGCCGCCAGGCTGGCCGTGACGCGTGCCAGGGCGAGGCGACCGTCGGGCACCGCACCTGGATCCCTGGCGTCGGTTCGCGCTGCGGCGAGGCCGGCGAGGAGGTCACGTAACGGATGGCCGGCGACATCGGGCCTGGATGAGGCGGCTGGGGCGAAGATCATCGATGCGCCGGGCAAGCGTTCGACGGCTTCGACGGCACCCCCAGCGAGCACGACCTCGGGTCGATCCGTCCGCCTCGCGAGCGCGGCGGAGACCATAGCCAGGAGATCGGCCAGCGGTCCGCGCTCACCGACCGTCGGCGGGTCCGCGGCACCGATGAGGAGCGTCTCCAGATCCGGGTCGAGGAGCTCCCCATTGATGGCCACGACCTCGCTCGCCTCCACGGCATGCCGGCCGCTCACGCGCCAGCCCGTCGATGCCGCTGCCCAGGCCAGGGCGCTCACCGCCGCCTCCGTGGGACCAAGGATGAGGATCGATGGCGGCGGCCGCGTGGCGCTCTCGAGGCGTTCGAGCGCGGGCCAATCTTCCATCCGCTCGAGCAGCTCGGCAGAGACGCTGCGCACATCCTCGACCAGGCTCGCCAGGAGCGGCTCGAGGGGTGCACCGGCGGGTTGCGCGCCGGCGGCCAGGATCCGGGCACGACCATCGAGGTGGGCCACGAGTGCAGCCGAGGTGGACGCGGTGCCGCGATCGATGGTGAAGGCCGCAGGGAGTGGAGGGTTCACCAGCGAATCCTCGCACCTCGCGGGCGACCGCGTCGCCGCATCGAGGGCGACCGGCCGCCAGCTCGCGGGCGACCGCGTCGCCGGTCAGGTTCTCGCGTCGCGATGGCGGGGGAGCGCCTCGGGTTCAGGCGTCCCAGCGGGGGTCTTCGTCCAGCTCCTCGAGCCGGTCGAGGAGGCGATCGATCCCCGTGTCGTCAGCGAGGAGGTGCTGGACGCCCGCCAGGTCGCCGCCGAAGACGCCGCGCAGGACCGGGTCGAAGAAGAGCATCGCCTGGCTGCCCAGGGGTCGATACGGCCGACTCGCCTCGAGGAACATCATGGCCGGCCCGGTCAGGCCGCGGACCTGGATCTCCCGGGCAACGCTCTCCACGAGCTCGTCGCTGGCCTCGGGCTCGGGCACCAACCGCGGCCCCGTCACGGGACGGGGCTCGTGGCGGCCGCATCGGCCACGAGGGCGGCCTGGAATGCCTGGTAGGTGGCTGCGCCCTTGAGCGCGAAGATGATGGTCGTCACGCTCCGACAGCCCGGCAGTTCCGCGTGGCAGGTCTCGATCATGATGCGAGCCGCATCGTCGAGCGGGAAGCCGCCCACGCCCGTGCCGAGCGCCGGAAAGGCGACAGACTCGCACTCGAGCTCGTCGGCGGCACGCAACGCGCTGCGCGTGGCGTCGGCGATGGCCTCCGCGCTCGTCCGCCGATCGGCACCCAGCGAGACGGCATGGATCACGTAGCGGCTGGCCAGCTCGCCGGGGCCGGTCACGATGGCACTGCCGACGGCCGCCGGCCCCTGTCGTACGGCCTCGTATTCGATGGCGTCGCCGCCGCGTTGCTTGATGGCTCCCCCGACTCCGGTCGACATCCAGAGCGAGGCGTTCGCCGCATTGACGATGGCATCGACCTCGAGGTCGCAGATGTCGCCGTGCCAGAGCTGGATCTTGGCCACCGGTGGTCGCTGCCCCTCGACTAGCGCGTCAAGGACTCTCCGGCCAACGTTCGGGTACCGGAAAGTCCTGCCGCCGCATGGTACACCTGGCCTAGGCCGTGTGCCATCGATGCGAGGTCGTCGAGCGAGTTCGTGGTGCGAGCGTGCGCCACGTATGTGATGCGTTCGAATCATCGGTACCCGGGGCTTACGAACCTGGCGCTGAGGGGCACCGATCAGGACGCCGTGCCGCGATCGCCGGCCGCTTGCCCGCCATCGCGGCCTTCGCCCCCATCGTCGTGGGCCGTGCCGACCGCGAAGCCCATGCGACGGCCGCTCCGGGCTCGCTCAGCGACCAGCTCCAGGCGCCGGCGCACACGCGCGATCTCGTCCGGCAGATCGGAGGCGACGACACCGGCCGCTCCGTACCGCTCGCGGGCGATCTCGCCGGCGGCACCGTGGAGATAGACACCGGCCCGTGCGGCATCGATCGGCGGACAGCCCTGTGCGAGCAGGGCGCCGATGGTGCCTGCCAGCACGTCGCCCGTGCCGGCCGTGGCCAGGGCCGGGTTCTCGTATGGCGCGACGGCGACCGACCCCGGATCGGGCTCGCCACCCGCGACGACGGTTCGCGCCCCCTTGAGGACGACAACCTGCCCCCAGGCCACCGCGGCACGTGCGACGGTGGCTGCCCGGGCCTCGTCGTCCGTGACGAGGTCGGACGGGACCGTCTCGAACCGGTCGCCTGCAGCGGCCATCAGGCGAGTCAGCTCACCGACATGGGGCGTCAGCACGCATGGCCGGGCCACGCGCTCCCACCACGCCTCGACCGTGGACAGGGAGTTGAGGCCTTCCGCGTCCACGACCACCGGTGCTCGCTCCCCCGACGCGGAAAGGAAGTCGACCACGAGGTCGACCGTCGAGAGGCCGGGTCGCAGGCCGGGCCCGACGACCGCGGCGTCGTGGTCGAGGTCGAGCAACTGGTCGAGGGCCGCCGCGGCATCGACTTCGCCCACGATGTCCGTCTCCGGCAGCCCGATGGTGACCGCCTCCAGGACGCGCCCGGCGACCATCGGCTGGAGGCTTGACGGGACGGCCAGCCGGACGAGGCCGGCCCCGGCGCGGCAGGCGGCATGCGCGGTCAGGAGCGCCGCCCCGAGATAGTCGATCGAGCCAGCCACGATGAGCAGCATGCCGCTCGTGCCCTTGTGGCCACGCGGCTCGCGCGTCGGCAGCAACGCGCGGACGATGGCATCGTCGAGGACCGTCGGCGCTGGGCCCGGCATGCTCACTCGGGCTCCGACCCGTCAGGCACTGGACCCTCGACGGGGGCCGCATCCGGCTCCAGCGCTGACACGCGGGCGTCGCGATCGAGACCTCGAAGGCGCTCGATGCGGGCCAGGATCTGCCGCTCACGGTCGTCGAGCCGGTCTTCGATGTCGATCGGGAAGACGAAGGCGCCACCGGCCATCCTGAGACCGAAGGCGATGGCCACCGCGTATGACCGCTCATGGCTGATCGAGACCGCCACACGGTTCATGCCGAGCTGGTCGGCCCGGCGTAGGGCGCGGCCGTGCAGCCGGACGGTGGGCTGGCCGGTCGGCAGGCGGACGATCTCGATGTCGCGCCAGCCGACGCCGCGGACGCCCAGCCCCAGGACCTTGCTGACGGCCTCCTTGGCGGCCCAGCGACCGGCCATCGTCTCGGGCCGGCCGCGCACGTAGGCGGCCTCGGCGTCGGTCAGCACGCGCCGAGCGAAGCGGGAGCCGAAGCGCTCGAGGGTGGATCGGATGCGCTCGACGTCGACGATGTCGATGCCCAGCTCGGTCGTCCCCTCGGGCACCGGGGGAAGGGCGGCCATGGCGCTACTCGACGGTGACCGATTTGGCCAGGTTGCGCGGCTGGTCGACGTCCGTGCCGCGCGCCACGGCGGTCTGGTAGGCGAAGAGCTGGAGGGGGACGATGGCCAGCACCGGACTGAGCACATCGATGGTCTCTGGCACCCAGAAGACCTCATCGGCGATCGACGCGATGCTCGGATCGCCCTCGGTCGCCACAGCGATGACCCGCGCGTCGCGAGCGCGGCCCTCCATGACGTTGCTGATGACCTTGTCGTAGACCGGCGAGCGGGTGGCGACGGCGACGAGCGGACACTCGGCATCGAGCAGCGAGATTGGTCCGTGCTTGAGCTCGCCGGCTGCGTAGCCCTCCGCATGGACGTAGCTGACCTCCTTGAGCTTCAGCGCCCCCTCCAGCGCCACCGGGTAGCCGCTGCCGCGCCCCACGAACATGAAGCCCCGCGAGTTGACGTAGCGCCGAGCGACCGACGCCATATCGCCGGCGCCATCGAGCGCTCGCTGCACCTGCTCGGGCAGCGCCCGCAGCGCGGCCACCAGGCGGGCCTCCTCGTCGAGCGCCAGCTGCCCGCGAAGCTTGGCGATCGCGGCGGCCAAGATGACCAACGTGGTGACCTGGGTCACGAACGTCTTCGAGGCGGCGACCGCGATCTCCGGCCCCGCTTGCAGGAAGAGGACGGCGTCGCACTCCCGGGTGATGGCCGAGCCGACGGTATTGGTGACCGCGATGACGGCGCAGCCGTGCTCGCGTGCGAAGCGCGTCGGGGCGATCGTGTCCGCAGTCTCGCCCGACTGTGTCACGGCGATGATCAGCGTGCGGGCGTCGAGCGGCGGCGGCGAGTAGCGTAACTCGGAGCCGCCCGTCGCCCTCGCTGGCAGACCCGCCCAGGCCTGGAGGGCCTGGGCGCCGACGATCGAGGCGTAGGCGGCGCTGCCGCAGGCGACCAGTTCCACGCGGTCGGCAGCCAGGATGCGCTCGACCAGGCCGTCCAGCTCGGGCACGCGGATGGAGGCCTCATGGATGCGGCCGGCGATGGCGGACCGGACCGCGACCGGCTGCTCGTGCATCTCCTTGAGCATGAAGTGGTCGTAGCCGCCCTTCTCGGCGGCCTCGATCGACCAGTCGACGACGTGCACCGCCCGCTCGCGGCGGTGCCCATCGACGCCGGTCACGGTCACGCCGTCGGCGTGGAGGTCGGCGACGTCGCCCTCCTCGAGGAAGACGACCCGGTCCGTGTGGGCCAGGACGGCCGCCACGTCAGAGGCGAGGAAGGTCTCGCCGTCACCGAGACCGACCACGAGGGGCACGTCCTGACGCGCGCCGACCAGGCGTCCGGACTCCGCCCGATGCATGACCGCAACGGCGTAGGCGCCCTGGGCCTGGGCGAGCGTGTGCCGGACGGCGTCGGCCAGGTCGCCGTCGTAGGCCTCTTCGACCAGGTGCGCGAGGGCCTCCGTGTCAGTCTCCGAGCGTAGCTCGTGTCCGCGCGCCGCCAGGCCGTCGCGCAGCTCCTGGAAGTTCTCGATGATGCCGTTGTGGATGACCGTGATATCGCCCGTGCAGTCGACGTGCGGGTGGGCGTTGAGGTCGTTCGGGCGGCCGTGGGTCGCCCACCTGGTGTGTGCCAGGCCGATGGCTGCTGACGGGGTCACGTCCAGCAGCGCCGTGCGCAGGTTGCCGAGCTTGCCGGAGCGCTTCTCGACGAACAGGTCGCCCTCGGCCGTGACCAGGGCGATGCCCGCGGAGTCGTAGCCGCGATACTCGAGGCGCGCGAGGCCTTCGAGGAGTATGGGCGCGGCCTCGCGCGGCCCGATGTAGCCGACGATCCCACACATGCTGGTCTGGCGCTTCTCCCGGCGGTCAGGGGGCCGTCAGTGTAGACGCTCGAGCGCGAGCGCAGCCAGCGCGTCGGCCAGGGCCGAGACACGGTCGGCGTCCTCGCCCTCGACCATGATGCGCAACGCCGACTCCGTGCCCGAGGGTCGAACGAGGACTCGCCCATGGCCGGCGAGCTCCGCCTCGGCTGCCCGGACAGCGGCCGAGAGCTGCCGGTCCGCATCCCACTGGTCCTTGTGGCGGACATGGACGGCCCGCTGCTGCTGCGGATAGAGGGGTACCTGCGCCGCGAGCTCCGAGAGGGGCTGGCGGGCATCGGCCAGCACGCGCAGAACCTCCAATGCGGTCAGCACGCCGTCGCCGGTCGAGGCGTGCTCGGCGATGATGACGTGGCCGCTCTTCTCGCCGCCCAGCCCGGCACCCGCCACGAGCATGGCGTCGAGGATGTAGCGATCACCGACCGGCGTCCGGACGATGCGACCCCCGGCCGCCTCCACGACCGTCGCCAGGCCGCCGTTGGAGAGGACGCTGACGACGAGCGTGCCACCGCCCAGCGCCCCGCGTCGGAGCCGCTCGAGCGCGAGCATGCCGAGCAGCTGGTCACCATCCACGACGCGGCCGCGCTCATCGACGGTCACGCATCGGTCGGCATCGCCGTCGAGCGCGAAACCCACGTCGGCGCCGACCTCGGCCACGCGCCGGGCGAGGGCGTCGGGGGCCGTCGCGCCGCAGCCGAGATTGATGTTGGAGCCGTCAGGCGCGTTGAAGATGACCTCCACCGAGGCGCCGGTGGCGGCCAACAGCTCGGGCGCCACGGCCCCGCCGGCGCCATTGGCGCAGTCGACCACGATGCGTAGGTCGGACGTGATCCGTCGCGCCAGCCCGGCGCGGTGCTCGAGGTAGTGCCCAAGGACGGCATCCGCATCGATGTCGCGTCCGAGGCGGCTGTTGGTCGGGCCGACGAATTCGTCCGCGCGCCAGATGAGCTCGTCGAGGGCCTCTTCCTGGGCGTCGTCCAGCTTCATGCCGTCGCCGCCGATGACCTTGAGCCCGTTATCGTCGGCGGGATTGTGCGAAGCGCTGACCATGATGCCGGCCTGGAACGGCCCCTCGCCCGTCAGGAAGGCGAGCGCCGGCGTGGGCACCACGCCCAGTCGATGGATGTCGGCGCCCATCGAAGTCACCCCGGAAACGAGCGCGGCGACGAGCATGTCACCCGATCGTCGAGTGTCGCGACCGACGAGCACCGCACCACCGGCGGGCAGGAGGGCGTGGACGGTCGCCCGGCCGAGCGCCTGGGCGAGGCCAGGCTTGAGGTCGACGTTGGCGATGCCGCGGATGCCGTCGGTGCCGAAGAGGCGCCCCATGCTCAGGGCGTCGGCGTCGGGCTGGGGGTGGGACTGCTGGCGGCGGTCACGATGACGGTCACTTCGGCCGGGCTGACGGCCACGAGGTTGGTGCCGTCGGGTGCCTCGAAGACGACCTTGACCACGTGACTGCCCGGTTGGAGGCCACCGACGGGGACCGTCGCGCTGAGTTCGGCTGGGTCGACGGATTCGAGGATCGCGCTGGTCCCACCGAGGGTCACGAGGACGTCGGGCACGGAGAGTGCGTAGCTCCGGTCGGGCAGCGCGCCCGTCGGCCGCAGCCCGACGCCGAAGGAGCGGCTGCCTCGATCGGCGACGATGACGACGGTCACGCGCACCCGGCCACTGTCCACGACCTCGACCTCGGCCGGGGTGACCAGGTCCACCGTCGTGGTCAGGTCTGCCGTTCGGCCCTGGAGGTCGATCGGCTCGGTGGCGATCGAGGTCATGGCAGCGACCGCGTCGAGGGGGCCTCGGACGGTGACCACCGTAGGCTCGACGGTCACCGAGCGGACGCTCCAGCCGGCCGCCGGTGCGCCGACAAGGTCCGGCGCCACGGGCACGGATCGGCTGGCCGATTCACGCGCCACGATGATGGTCACGTGGACGCGATCGGGCGTGATGTCGACCGGCGCCACGAGGTCGCCCTGGGCGTCGAGCGCCACCAGGTCGACGTCCCCGTCGACGTTGATGCCGGTCGGGTCGATGGCCACCCGAGCACTGACCGTGTCGACCCGTTCGACGAGCGAGCTGGCGCCGCGGACGGCAGCCGTCTGTGCGCCGAGCACGGGGTCGCCGATCTGGAGGCCTGCTGGGACCGTGCCCCGCTCCACGCTGATCGGAACGGTGCGCGTGATGACCGGATCGAGGCGAACGGCGACCCGATCGGGCTGGAAGTCGAGGACCTTGATCCGCGGATCGAGCGGGATGACCTCGACCGGGACCGAGACAGGGGCCCCGCCGAGCGCGGGGGTCACCGACGACAGGTCGGCGAGCGCCTGGAAGTCGCTGCTCGAGATGCGCGAGGCGACCTCGGCCGGCGCGTAGTAGCGGATGGTGGTCACGTCCCCGAGGTTCTCGAGCAGGAAGGCGCCGCTGGGCTGGTTGACGGCTTCGATGGGTACACGACCCGGCCAGACCCGCGCGTTCTGCGAGAGCGCCAACCCGGCGTAGAGCAACGTTGCCAGAGCGATCGCGGCCAGCTTGAGCGGCCAGTTGTGGGTGATGAGCCCGGTCAGCCGGGTCACGTGCCCTGCTTACCGCCTTCGGCTGCTGCCGCCACCGGTGCACTGGCCACCGGAGGACTGGCGACGGGCGCGTTGGGCACGGGCCCGGAGGCGGTCGGCCCGGGCTGCTCCACGTCCGGTGTCGAGCGCCGCGGAGGGCGGAGCGATCGGATGCCGCGTACCGCCTCGGCACCGCTCGCCCGCGATGCCCTGGCGCGGACCGCGGCCGGCTGGAGGAGCGAGGCGAGCGCCGAGCGGAGCCGATCCTCGTCCATCTGACGCACGATGCGTGCCCGCTCGACGAGCGCGATCGAGCCGCTCTCCTCGCTGACCACGACGACCACCGCATCGGTCTGTTCGGTGATCCCGACGGCCGCTCGGTGGCGGGTGCCGAGGCGCTCCGACTGGATGGAGGTCTCGCCGAGCGGGAGCACGATGCCCGCCGCCACGATCTGGTCGCCGCGCACCAGCACGGCACCGTCGTGGAGCGCGGAACGTGGCGTGAAGATGGTGCGCAGCAGCTCGCTCGAGAGCTCGGCCCGGAGGATCACGCCGCCCTCGGCCATGTCCTCGAGGCCGGTCTCGCGCTCGAGCACGATGAGCGCGCCCACCCGGTCGGCGGAGAGCTGCGCCGCTGCATGCGCCACGGCGTCGGCCACCCGGTGCAGCTCGCCCTGGGAGCCGGACCAGAGCCAGCCCAGCGAGCCGAATCGCCCGATGCGCTCGAGGGCTCGACGGAGCTCGGGCTGGAAGACGACGACGAGGGCGAGCAAGCCGACGACGGCGCCGGTCTGCATGAGCTGCGAGAGGAGCTGCAGGCCGAAGAACTGCGCGGCGGCGTAGACCACGTAGAGCGAGATGACGCCGATCACGAGCCGCACGGCCCGGGTGCCGCGGATGAGGCTGAAGAGCCAGTAGAACAGGAACGCCGTGAGCACGATGTCGACGATCGCGATCGGCTCGATCTCGACGCTCGTGAGCGCGTCCAGGAGGCGGTCCATGGTCGCCCGATCGTAGCATAGGGTCCCCGCCGCCCCTCCCGGCCGGTCGCGGACGGCTCAACCGCCGACGGGTGTCGGACCCCCATCGACCCCGGCCAGCCAGGCCGCTACGCGCGGCTCCTCGGCGAGCGCCGACCGAGCCAGGTCCACGGCGGCCGCGTGGCCATCGACGTCGCCGGCTACGACCATCAGGCGGTCGAGCAGCAGCAGCTTGTCGGCCGCCCGATCGCGCCAGCCGCGGGCAAGGTAGAGCCGAGCCAGCTCGACGTGGACGATGGCCGAGCCCGGAGCGGCCTCGAGGCCGCGCTGACAGGCGTCGAAGGCCGCGGCCGACTCGCCGCTGACCTGGAAGGCGGTCGCCGCGGCGGCGTAGGCCTCGGCGGCTTCGATGGGCTGGTCTCTGTCGAGGAGCGCGTCGGCCGCGCGCAGGAGCGTCTCTGGATCGGGCGGCGCGGCCAGCGGGACCGCGGCCTCCGGTGGCGGCCCCTCGACCGCTGGCTCGGCTGACGCGGCCGCCGTTTCGCGCCGCTTGGTGCGCGGGCGTGGCAGCCGCGACACGATGCGCGCGCGCACCGGCTTGGCCGGCACATCACCGGCTTCAAGCTCCTTGATCCGGCGGCGACGAACCCGGCTGCTCTGGAGCGCGTCTGCCCGGCGGAGGGTGACCAATGCCTCGGGACGGCGGTCGGTCTTCGCCTGGACGTCCGCCAGCCGCTCGAGGATCTCCGCCGCTTCGGCCGAGCGGCCGGCGGTCAGCAACGCGTCCGCCCGTCCACTCAGGGCCGCCTCGTCGCGCGGGGCACGACCGAGCGCCCGGGCGTAGGCTGCCAGCGCCTCGTCGAGCCGACCCTCACGCAGCAGGACGCCGCCCAGACTGGTGTGTGGCAGGGGGCGGTCGGGAGCGATGTCGGCGGCCTCGCGGTAGTGAGCGATGGCCTCGTCCGACCGCCCACGAAGGACGGCCACATGGCCCGCCTTGAGGGCCTCCTTGTAGCGTTCGAAGATCGGATCCGGCACGCAGCTCCCTTTCCCCGGCTCAGGCGTCAGGGTACGACAGGAGCGTGGCCAGGACCGCCTTGGTCGCATGCAGCCGGTTCTCCGCCTGGCGGGCGATGAGGCTCGCCGGCGCGTCCAGCAGCTCGGCCTCGATCTCCTCGCCAGGATGGGCCGGCAGGCAGTGCATGACGCGCGCGTCCGGCGCCGCCTGGGCGAGAAGGGCACGGGAGATGGTGTAG
Organism: Candidatus Limnocylindrales bacterium; assembly: GCA_040514195.1. Lineage (GTDB taxonomy): Bacteria > Chloroflexota > Limnocylindria > Limnocylindrales > CSP1-4 > CSP1-4. The sequence goes on from JBEVDC010000056.1 coordinate 18,181, forward strand.
CCGGCCAGGTCAGTGCGCCGGCGGTCGCGCTGCGCTTCCATGCCCATCGAGGTCCAGACGTCCGTGTAGAGGACGTCGGCGCCACGGGCGGCCGCGATCGGATCTCGTAGCAGCTCCAATCGGCCGCCGGTCGACCGTGCCCGATCATCGGCCACGGCCATCAGGTCGGCGGGCGCCGCATACGCGGCTGGCGTGGCCAGGCGCATGACGCCGCCCAGGCTGGTCACGGCGATGGCCAGCGAGGCGGCCACGTTGTTGCCGTCGCCGATGAAGGCGATGATCCGTCGCTCGACGCCACCGAGGGCCTCGGTCACGGTCAAGGCGTCGGCCACGGCCTGGAGGGGATGCTCGCGGTCCGTCAGGCCGTTGACGACAGGGACCGACGCGCCGGCCGCGAGCTCACGGCATGTCTCGTCGCGCAGGGTCCGGGCGACGATGGCCGAGACCCAGGCGCCGAGGGTGCGACCGATGTCGCCGGCCGCCTCGCGACGGCCGATGCCGACGTCGCCGCCAACGAGGTAGACCGGCTGACCGCCGAGTTGCCCGACGGCCAGCTCGGTGCTCACCCGCGTGCGCAGGGAGGGATGCTCGAAGACGAGCGCGACGGCACGGCCGTGCAAGGGTTCCTGATCGTGTCGTCCGGCGGCCTGCCACTCGAGCTTCAGCGCCGAGGCCAGCTCCAGGAGTCGGCGCCAGGCGTCGGGGCTGATGTCGGCCGCCGAGAGCAGGTCCCGACCGCGGAGGTCGCCAAGCGACGTCCTCGGTTCGGCCGCCACGATCGAGCTGGGCCTGCTCGGGGCGACTAGCGCTTGGTGTACTGCGGCGCCTTGCGCGCGCGCTTGAGGCCGTACTTCTTGCGCTCCTTCATGCGCGGGTCACGGCTCAGGAAGCCGGCCTGGCGCAGAGGCAGGCGTGCCTCGGGATCGGATTGCAGGATGGCGCGGGCGATGCCGTGGCGGATGGCGCCGGCCTGGCCCTGATAGCCCCCGCCCTCGACCTTGATCATGGCGTTGAATCGGCCCTCGGTGCCGGTCACGCGGAAGGGCATCAGCATGCCGGCCTGGTCGACGGCATTGCCGAAGTGCTCGTCGAGCGAGCGGCCGTTGACGACGACCTCGCCCTCGCCGGCGAGCAGCCGGACACGGGCGATGCTGGTCTTGCGGCGACCCGTCCCGTAGAAGAAGTTCGTGGTGGTGCTCATCGTGGCGCTCCTCCTCAGGCGAGCGGCTCGGGCCGCTGTGCCTGGTGCGGATGCTCCGCCCCGGCGTAGATCTTCAGCTTGCGCAGCTGCTGTGCGCCCAGCTTGTTGTGCGGCAGCATGCCCTTCACGGCGCGCCGGATGGCTTCCTCCGGGCGTCGGGCGAGCAGGTCCCCGAGGGTCTCCTGCTTGAGGCCGTGCGGATAGCCGCTGTGGCGGATGTAGAGCTTCGTCTCAAGCTTGTCACGCGTGACGGTGATCCTGGCCGCATTGACCACGACCACGTGGTCGCCGCTGTCGAGGTGGGTGGCGAAGGTCGGCTTGTGCTTGCCCTCGAGGATGCGAGCGATGCGCGATGCGAGGCGGCCGAGCGTCTCGTCCGTCGCGTCCACGACGAACCAGCGTCGCTCGATATCGCTCTCTCGCGGTGTGTAGGTCTTCGTCGTCATCTCCGTTCCTCGTCGTTGGCGGGCTGTCCCATGACCACCCGTCGCAGGCAGAGCCCCTGAGGCGGGGCGATGGCGCCGGCGAACGCCCGTCGTGGCGACGCGAGTGCCGCCGCGACTTCTTCTTGCGTGGCCGTTCCTCGTCCGACGCGGACGAGCGCTGCCACGATGCTCCGTACCATCTGGCGCAGGAAGGTGTCGCCGACCACGTCGATGGTGATCGTCCGTCCTTGCCTGCGGACCCGGATCGCGCGAACGGTCCGGATCGGTTGTCGGTGGCCGCCGCCGAAGCTGGAGAAGTCGTGCCGGCCGACGAAGGCCTGCGCCGCCTCCGCCATCGCGGTGACGTCCAGTGGTTCCCGGACCCCGAGCGCTGTTCGCTCGCGGAGCGGGCTGCGCGGCCCGTTCCAGACGGTGTAGCGGTACTCCCGGTACCGCGCCGCATAGCGTGGGTTGAAGCCGGCCGCCACGCGGCGGACCGCGTGGACGGTGACGTCAGCCGGCAGGAGCGCATCGATCGCACCGGCCAGCTCCCGGACCGGCATCCCGCGTGACAGGCTGAAGGCGATGACCTGGCCCGTCGCGTGGACCCCGGCGTCGGTCCGTCCGGCAGCCTCGACGCGGATCCGGCCTGCGCCGGAGAGGCGCGTCAACGCTGCCTCGAGCTCTCCCTGGACCGTCCGGCGACCAGGCTGAGCCTGGAAACCGGCGAAGTCCGTGCCGTCGTATTCCACCCGGGCGGCGAACCGCACGGGACCGCCCTCTCGGGCGGATGCTCGCATCTCGGCGTCAGACGAGCTCGATCTGGACGATCGGGGCTGCGTCGCCGCTGCGCGGGCCGATGCGCACGAGCCGGGTATAACCCGACGTGCGATCGGCATACCGAGGTGCGATCTCCTTGAAGAGCTTGTCGATGACGAGCGGCTCGTCGGGCAGCTCGGCGACGACGCGCCGGCGTGCCGTGAGCGACCCGTCCTTGGCGAGCGTGATCATCCGCTCGACCTTGCCGCGGACCTCCTTGGCTCGCGCCTCGGTGGTCTTGACCTGCTCATACCGCAGGATGGCCACGGTCAGGTTCTTGTAGAGGGCCATGCGCGGGCCGGTCTTGCGGCCGAGCTTGCGGCCGTCGACACGGTTGGACATGTCAGGCCCCGGGCTCGTCGAAGGGCTCGTCGTCCTCGTCGACCACGTCGTCGAGGTCGGCGAGATCGAGGTCCTCGGGCGGCAGAAAGCCACGCATGCGGAGGCGCTCCTTCATCTCGTCGAGCGACTTCTTGCCGAAGTTGCGCATGCGCAGGAGGTCGTCGTCGCTGAGCTGGAGCAGTTGGCCGACCTTGACGATGTTGTTGCGCTTGAGCGAGTTGTAGGCGCGCATCGGGAGGTCGAGGTCCTCGATGGGCATGTCCAGCATGTTGGCCGGGATGGCCGGACCACCGGGGGTGGGGCGGTCGAGGGCGACCGGCTTGCCGGCCGTGGTGAAGAGGCTGAACTGGTGGACGAGGATCTCGGCCGCCTGCGAGAGGGCCTCCTCCGGCGCCATCGTGCCGTCGGTCTCGATCTCGATGGTCAGCTTGTCGTAGTTGGTCATCTGGCCGACGCGGGTGTTCTCGACCGTGTAGTTGACCTTGCGCACGGGCGTGAAGATGGCGTCGATGGGGATGACGCCGATGGGCAGCGGCTCGGCGCGTTCGGCGGCCAGGTAGCCCACGCCGCGCTCGACGGTCAGGTCGATCTCGACCGTCACATCGCCCGAATCGAGGACCATCAGGTGCTGCTCGGGATTGACGATCTCGACGTCCGCGTTCTCGGTGATGTCGGCCGCGGTGACCACACCGGCCCCGGACTTGACCAGCTTCAGCTGGACCGGATGGGGGGCGTAGCTCTTGAGGCGCAGCTTCTTGACGTTGAGGACGATCTGCGTCAGGTCTTCCTTGACGCCGGGCAGGCTGCTGAACTCGTGGTACACGTCGTGGACCTGGATGGAGGTCACGGCGGCGCCCTCCAGCGACGAGAGCAGGACGCGGCGGAGGGCGTTGCCCAGCGTCACGCCGTAGCCGGCCGGCAGCGGGCTGGCCTCGTACTTGCCGTACATGGCGTCGGCATCCCCGACCGACTCGATCTGCGCGTTCTCCAATTCGATCATCGTCGGCGACTACCTCGAGTAGAACTCGACCACGAGCTGTTCGTTGAGCTCGGCCGGCATCTGGTCGCGGCGCGGCAGCGCGGTCACGCTCCCGGCCAGCTTCTCCGGCTCGACGCTCAACCACTCCGGGACCTGGGCGGTCCGGAGCGTCTCGCTCGCGGTCTTGAAGGGGGCGGTGGATCGACTCCGTTCGCGAACCTCGATGCGGTCCCCGGGGCGGAGACGGTAGCTGGCCACGTCAGCCTTGCGACCGTTGACCAGGAAGTGGCCATGGTTGACGAGCTGCCGGGCCTGGGCGCGGCTGGACGCGAAACCCATGCGGAAGGTGACGTTGTCGAGACGCGTCTCGAGCAGCGTCAGCAGGTTCTGGCCGGTCACGCCGGGACGAGACTCGGCCTCGTCGAAGTAGGTCCGGAACTGGCGCTCGAGGACGCTGTAGACGCGGCGGACCTTCTGCTTCTCGCGCAGCTGGACGCCGAAGTCGGACTGCTTGCGGCGGCGGACGCCGTGTTGGCCGGGCGGTGTCGGGCGGCGCTCGACGGCGCACTTCTTCGAGTAGCACCGGGCGCCCTTGAGGAAGAGCTTGGTGCCCTCGCGGCGACAGAGGCGGCAGACAGGTCCGGTGTATCGAGCCATCCTTGCCTCAGACCCGGCGCCGCTTGGGCGGGCGGCAGCCGTTGTGGGGGATGGGCGTGACGTCGGTGATGGCGGTGACCTCCAGGCCGGCGGCCTGGAGCGAGCGGACGGCCTGCTCGCGGCCTGCGCCGGGGCCCTTGACGAAGACCTCGACCTGGCGCATGCCATGCTCCATGGCTCGTTTCGCGGCACCGTCGGCACTCAGGGCGGCTGCGTATGGGGTGCTCTTGCGCGAGCCCTTGAAGCCGGCCGTACCGGCACTGCCCCAGGCGACGGTGGCGCCGGTCAGGTCGGTGATGGTGATGATCGTGTTGTTGAACGTCGCCTGGATGTGGACGTGGCCCTGGGGCACGTTCTTCTTCTCGCGACGACGCGTCTTCGCGACGCGCTTCCGTTCCGCCATGCTCGGTCAGACGCTCCTGGCTACTTCTTGCGGCGGACGCCGACGGTCTTCTTGGGACCGCGACGCTGCCGGGCGTTCGTCTTGGTGCGCTGCCCGCGGACGGGCAGGTTGCGGCGATGCCGGAGACCGCGATACGAGCCGATCTCCTGGAGCCGCTTGATGTTGAGCGCGACCTCGCGGCGGAGGTCGCCCTCGACCTTGTAGCGGCGGTCGATGATCTCGCGCAGGCGGGCGACCTGCTCGTCGGTCAGGTCACGGACGCGGGTGTCGGGGTTCACGTTCGCCTGGGCCAGGATCTTCTGACTCGTCGGCAGGCCGATGCCGTAGACGTAGGTGAGGGCGATCTCGACGCGCTTCTCGCGCGGGATGTCGACTCCGGCGATCCTTGCCACTCGGCCTCCTAGCCCTGCCGCTGCTTGTGCTTGGGGTTGGTGCAGATGACCATCACGGTGCCGTGGCGCCGGATGACCTTGCAACGTTCGCAGCGTGCCTTGACGGACGCTCTGACCTTCACGATTCCCCTGCCCTACTTGAGTCGGTACGTGATCCGTCCGCGGGACAGGTCGTACGGCGAGAGTTCGACGCGGACCCGGTCGCCCGGGAGGATGCGGATGAAGTTCATGCGGAGCTTGCCGCTGATGTGGGCCAGGACCCGGTGGCCGTTCTCCAGTTCGATGGCGAACATCGCGTTAGGCAGCGGCTCGACGACCGTGCCCTCGACTTCGATCGCATCCTTCTTGGCCACAGGCGGCGTGGGACTCCTCTTTTCGGTGGGTGGACCTGGACGCGTCCCCGGCCGGGGGCCGTGGCCTGCCCGACGGGACGCTGGGATGAGGCGCGCAGCATGCTGCGCGCACGAAAGCGGATTGTATCAGGTGGCGGCCATCGCGGGCAAGCGCTGGTCGGTGACCCCGTTGATCGTCAGGATCCGCGGACCCGATGCGGTGATGGCCAGGCTGTGCTCGAAATGAGCGGCCAGGCCACCATCGACGGTGCGCACCGTCCAGCCGTCATCGTCTACGCGAACCTCGTGGCGGCCGAGCGTGAACATCGGCTCGATGGCCAGACAGAGGCCGACCTCGAGGCGCCGTCCGCGTGACGCGAGGCGGTAATTGGGAACCTGCGGCTCCTCGTGCATCTCGGTCCCGATACCGTGGCCGACAAAGGGTCGCACGATCCCGAGCCCGGCCCCGATGGCGACGTCCTCGACGGCTGCGGCGATGTCGCCGATGTGGTTGCCGGGGACGGCGGCCGCGATGCCGGCCATCATGGCCGCGCGCGTGGCCTCGACGAGGCGCCTCACGGCATCGGGCACCTCGCCCACGATGAACGTCCGCGCGGCATCTCCGTGCCAGCCATCGACGATGGCGCCGGCGTCGACCGAGACGAGCGAGCCATCACGCACGATCCGGCTGGCGCTCGGGATGCCGTGCACGACCTCGTCGTCGATGGAGATGCAGAGCGCGTGGCGGAACGGCCCTCGTGGTCCTGGCACGCCGATGAAGGAGGGTGTCGCGCGGGCGGCGCGGATCGTGGCGTCGGCGATGGCATCGAGCTCGAGAGTCGAGACGCCGGGCTGGATGGCGGCAGCGACCGCGTCGAGGACGTCGGCCACGAGACGGCCGGCGACCGCCATGCGCTCGACCTGGGCGGCGCTCTTGAGGGTCACGCGACGATCGTGGAAGGCCATCCCCTGATCCTCAGCGTGTCGGCTGGGCGAGCGCCCGCATGAGCGCGTCGGTGACCGCCTCGATGGGCTGCTCGCCATCGACGGCCGTCAGGACGCCGCGCTCGGAGTAGTGGTCGATGACCTCGTACATCGGCGGCAGCTGGCGCTCGAGACGCTGGCGCACGGTGGCCGGCCTGTCGTCGTCGCGCTGATAGAGCTCCGAGCCGTCGATGTCGCACTCGCCGGGATGGGCGGGCGGGCGCTCGAAGGCGTGGTATGTGTGGCCCTCGGCACGGCAGATCCAGCGCCCCGACAGCCGGCGAAGGAGCTCCTTCTCAGGAACGCCGATGTAGAGGGCGGCGGTCACGGCCGCACCGCGCCTGCTCAACGCGGCGTCCAGGGCCTCGGCCTGCTGGCGCGTGCGGGGGAAGCCGTCGAGGATGGCACCCTCGGCGGCGTCGCGCTGGCCGAGCCTGGCAAGGACGAATCGGATGGCCAGGTCGTCGGGCACGAGCGCGCCGCGCTCCATGTAGCCGGCCACCTCGCGTCCGAGCTTGGTCTCGTCCCGGGCGGCCGTTCGGAACAGGTCACCTGATGCGATGTGCGGAAGGCCCGTCCGCTCGGCAAGGATCGCGGCCTGGGTTCCCTTGCCGGCGCCGGGCGCGCCGATCATGACGTACAGACGCATCAGCGCGTCACCGGATGAAGCCCTCGTAGTTGCGCATCATGAGCTGCGCTTCGAGCTGCTTCATGGTCTCCACGACGACGGAGACGACGATCAGGAGCGCTGTGCCGCCGAGGCTCAGGCTGCCGAGCACCGAGCTGGCGAAGAGCGCCGAGATGATCGAAGGCGAGACGGCCACGATACCCAGGAAGAGGGCGCCTGCCAGGCTGATGCGGGTCACGACCTTGGCCAGGTAATCGCGCGTCGGGTTGCCCGGACGGATGCCCGGGATGAAGCCACCGTTCTTGCGCAGCTGGTCGGCCGTCTCGTCGGGCTTGAAGGTGAAGGCCGTGTAGAAGTAGGTGAAGCCGACGGTCAGGAAGAAGTAGAGCACGATGTAGAGCGGGCTGTTGGGGCTCAGGAGGGTGACGATCGACTGCGAGATGTCGGCCACGACCTCGACGCTGGAGGTCGAGAAGTAGGCCGCCAGCTGGGCCGGCAGGAGCAGGATGCTGATGGCGAAGATGATGGGGATGACGCCGGCCTGGTTGACACGCAGGGGCAGGAACGTCGAGCCGCCCTGATACATGCGCCGTCCGCGCACCCGGCTGGCGTACTGGACGGGGATGCGTCGTTGGCCCTCCTGGATGTAGACCACGGCGGCCACGGCCACGATGGCCACGATGACGAAGGCCACGCCGGCCGCCAGGTCGGGGTTCTCGATGAACGCGCCGACCGCCAGCGGGAGCTGGCTGACGATGCCCGCGAAGATGATGAAGCTGATGCCGTTGCCGATACCGCGCTCGGTGATCAGCTCGCCGATCCACATCGCCAGGATCGTGCCGGCGGTCAGGGTGATGATCTGCATCCAGGTCTCGAGGCTGGCGAAGGCGAAGTTGGTGATGGCCGGATCGCCGCCCGTGGCCGCGCTCGAGGAGAGCAGTGCCAGGTAGCCGTAGGCCTGCAGGATGCCCAGCGGGACCGTCAGGTAACGGGTGTACTGGTTGATCTTGTTGCGCCCGTAGTCGCCCGCCCGGGAGAGGTTCTGCAGGCGGGGCACGACGCCCGTCATGAGCTGCATGATGATCGAGGCGTTGATGTAGGGGTTGACGCCCAGGGCCACGATCGAGAAGTTCGACAGGCCGCCGCCCGAGAAGATGTTGAGCAGCTGCAGGAAGTCGTTCTGCTGCAGGATGTTCTGGACGGCGGCGACGTTGACGCCCGGCACGGGGATGTGCGCCAGGAATCGGTAGATGACGAGCATCCCCAGGACGAACAGGATGCGGCGCCGGATGTCCGGCGCGCGCAGCGCGTTGACGAGGGCGTCGAGCACCGGCGGTTACTCCGCGGACTCGGTCTTGGTGCGCTTCCGGGCTGGTTTCTTGGGCGCCTTGGCGGGAGCTTCGGCCACGACCTCGGCCTCGGCGGCGGGCGCTTCGTCCTCAGCGCCGGCCTGCCGGGCTTCGACGGTCTCGACGACGGCCTCGTCGGCTGCCACGAACGGGGCCTCGGTCTCGACCATCGTTGCCTCGGCCTCGGCCGCTTCGACCGCCTCGACGACGGCTTCGGTCTCGGCCGCTTCGACCGGCTTGACGACGGCCTCGGTCTCCTCGGCGTCGAGCCCGATGGCGGGCATCGGCCGCGTGGGCACCTCGAGGAGCTGCGCCGTGCCGCCCGCCGCCTCGATCTTCTCCCGAGCGCTTCGGGTGAAGGCATCGGCGACGATGAAGAGCGGACGGCTGATCTCGCCGCTGCCCAGGATCTTGACCGGCTGGCGAAGCGTGCCGACGAGTCCCGTGGCGCGGAGCAGCTCGGCGTTGACCGTCAGCGGCGCGGCCTTGTCGCCGACGACGACCAGTCCGGCATCGGCCATGGCCGCCTCGGCCTCGGCGAAGCGACCCTGCTCGGCGTACTCCGAGATGCGCCCGATGTTGACCACCTCGTAGGCGATCCTGAACGGGTTCTTGAAGCCATGCAGCTTGGGCACGCGGCGATGGATGGGCGTCTGGCCGCCTTCGAAGCCGGCCGGGATCGAGCCGCCCGCACGCGACTTCTGACCCTTGGTGCCGCGGCCGGCCGTCTTACCCTTGCCGGCGGCGCTGCCGCGGCCGACGCGCGTCCGCTCGGTGACCGAGCCGGGCGCGGGTCGCAGGTCGTGGAGTTTCACGCGCTGGCCTCCTCGTTCGTGGTCGCGGCAGCCTCGGTGGCGGCACCCTTCGGGCCAGCTCCCTTCCGGCCGGCGGCCTGGGCCCCGCTGCCTGCGATCTCTTCGACCTCGACCAGGAAACGCACAGCGCGGACCTGGCCGCGCATGGCGGCATCGTCCACGACCTCGACCGTCTGCCCGATGCGATGCAGGCCGATGGCGCGCAAGGTGCCATGCGCTCGGGCGGTGTAGCTGATGGGGCTCTTGCGGAGCGTCACGCGGAGCTTATCGGCCATCGGCAGGCACCTCCAAGGGCTGGCTCGACGGCTGGCCGCTGATGACGCTGCGCAGCGGGCGTCCGCGACGAGCTGACAGCTCCTCCGCGGAATGCAGGTTGCGCAGGCCCTCGATGGTCGCCCGAACGACGTTGACCGGGTTCGTCGAACCCAGCGACTTGGACAGGATGTCGCGGATGCCGGCCGACTCGACGACAGCGCGAACCGAACCGCCGGCGACGACGCCGGTGCCTTGCGAGGCGGGCTTGAGGACGACGATGCTGGCGCCGAACTTTTGGACGATCTCGTGCGGGATCGTCGTGCCCACGGTGGGCACCCTGATGAGGTTCTTCTTGGCGTCCTCGACGCCCTTCCGGATGGCCTCGGGGACCTCGCCCGCCTTGCCCAGCCCGGCCCCGACGTGGCCTGCTCGGTCGCCGACCACGACGACGGCGCTGAAGCTGAAGCGTCGGCCGCCCTTGACGACTTTGGCGACGCGGTTGATCTGGACGACGCGCTCTTCGAGCGTCAGCTTGGAAGGGTCGATGCGTGCCAAGTCGTGGCTCCTTTCTAGAAGTCGAGGCCGGCTTCGCGGGCCGCCTCGGCCAGCGACTTGACGCGCCCGTGGTAGCGGAAGCCCGCCCGGTCGAAGACGACACGGTCGATGCCCGCAGCCCTGGCGCGCTTCGCGACGAGGGTGCCGACGGCTTTCGCCCGATCGGTCTTGGACCCCTTGGCGCCACGCAGTTCCTGTTCGAGTGAGGAGGCCGAGGCGAGGGTCCTCCCGACGGCGTCGTCGATGACCTGGACGTAGATCTGGTTGGTGCTCCGGAACACGGCCAGGCGCGGGCGCGCCGCCGTCCCCGCGACGGAGAGGCGGATCCGGGCGTGGCGCTTCTGGCGCGCGGCTGTCCGGGACGTGGCCTTGGCCATGGTCGTGTCTCTACTCCTCTGGCGACCGGGACGGCGATGACGCCGGTCCGGCCTGTCCGCGCCCGTGACCGGGCGCCGTGGTGGTTACTTCTTGCCGCCGATCTTGCCGGCCTTGCCGGCCTTGCGGCGAACGACCTCACCGGCGTATCGGACGCCCTTGCCCTTGTAGGGCTCCGGCTTGCGCGTCGCCCGGATGCGGGCGGCCACATGACCGACGAGCTCCTTGTCGATGCCCAGCACGGCCAGCCGCGTCGGGTTCTCGAGCTCGAAGCTGATGCCGTCGGGCGTCTCGATCTCGATGGGGTGGCTGTAGCCCAGGTTGAGCTGCAG
>JBEVDC010000088.1:0-3724 GCA_040514195.1 Candidatus Limnocylindrales bacterium
CACTGTCGTCAGACCCGATGCCGTAGCGGAAAATGACGTCATACAGGGAGATGCTGTGGGCACCGGGCGGGCGAACGATCTTGGGGACCATGACTGCTCCTCTTCGCTGACTTGTCGTCATGCTCAGGTCGAAACACGGGGCTCTGCCGCATCGGGGATCGGCGGATCATGCTGCGCGATCGGGTCGGAGCTTGGCTTCTCCCTGCGCGCCAGGATGAGGAACGGCACCGAGAGCGCCTGGACACCGGCCGCCACGAGGTAGGATGCGGCATAGCCATTGGCGTCGGCCACTCGGCCCAGTGCCGGCTGGGCGATGACGCCGCCCGCCGAGCCCATCAGGTTCTCGAACGAGAGCACGGGCGCCCGGTGCTCCGACGCGATGAGGCCGTTGATGAGTGCCTGCCGGAGCGGCCCCTCGATGGCGAAGATGAGGGACCAGGCCACCAGGAGCACGAGCGCGAGGACGACGTTGTTCGTCAAGCCGACGAGGCCGAGGATCAGGGCCGTCGCGATGCCGCCGATGATCAGAACGTCCGTGCGCCGCCGGAAAAGGAGGCGCGCTCGCGGGACGATGATCCCGCCCGCGATCTGCGCTCCGGCGATGACTGCGGCGGCCAGGCCGGCGATGCCATACGCCGTGGGGTCGCCGTAGAGCTCCAGCAGGTACGGCTGGAATGCGTAGAAGGCGTAGATCGCGACTCCGAACGTGAATGGGGCCGCGAGCATCAACCATCGGACCGGAGGGTTGCGCAGGCCGTTGTCGATCGAACCGCGGACCACGGCCTGCACCTCCGCCCTGACGCTGGTGCCTCGGATCGGCTCGAAGCCGATGTCGTGCATGGATCGCATGGCGATCAGGATCGTGATCCCCAACAGCGCCGCTCGGATGAGGTAGGGCACACCGAGCCCCGTCGCCTGGGCGATGACGCCACCCAGCAAGGCCCCGGTCAGCATGGCCGCGCCGCTGACGATCTGCGCCCGTGCGAAGATCGATTCGAGCGGTCCCTCGAAGCCCGTGGCGTCGAGCGCATCGACCAGCCAGGCCGTGGTGGCACCGGAGAAGAACGTGAACCCGAGGCCGAGCAGGATCGACGCGATCGCCCAGGCTGCCAACCCCGCATGGACCTGCCACATGACCAGGTACAGGAGCGTGGCCACCATCAGCGTGCCCGAGCCGAGCAGGAAGGACAGGCGCCGACCGCGAGTGTCCGCGACCACGCCCGTCGGGATCTCGAAGAGGACCTGACCGACGGTGAAGAAGGCGTTCACGGCGAACGCCTGGGTGTTGTCGAGGCCTGCGTCCAGCAGGAAGAGCGTGTTGATGCCCCAGATGAACGAGGCAGCCAGGGTCGTGAAAAGGGTCAGGACGAGGTACGTCCTCTGGATCGCCCGTGCTGCTTCCGGCATCGCCGCGCCAGTCTAGCCAGCCACCACGCCGCGCCCTGGCGACCGAGGTAACGCTGAGGTCTGCCCCACATGTCGGACGCCCTGGAGCTCTCCGCTCGGTCTGTTGTCCAACGGTCCCGGCATACTCGGTCGGCGATGGACCATGACGACCACGTGCGGCTGATCCGTGAGGGTGTCGAGGGCGCCGGGCCCGTCTGGGCCGACCTCGGCTCGGGTACCGGCGCCTTCACGCTCGCCCTTGCCGACTTGCTCGGCCCGACGGGCGTCATCCACACCGTCGATCGCGACGCCGGCGCCATCCGGAAGCAGGTCGAGGCCGTTCACGGTGGGTTCCCGAGCACGACCCTGTACCCGCGTGTCGCCGATTTCACCGAGCCGCTGGGCTTGCCCGCCCTCGATGGGATGGTGATGGCCAACTCGCTCCACTTCGTGGATCAGAAGGCGCCCGTGCTCGAGCTCATGCGTAGCGCGCTTCGTCCGGGCGGTCACCTCGTGCTCGTCGAGTACGACGCCGATCGTGGCAACGCGTGGGTGCCCTACCCGCTGAGCTTCCGCACCTGGCAGGGGATGGCCGGCTCGGCTGGGTTCGAGCGCACGCGGGAACTCGTGCGCGTCCCGAGCCGCTTCCTGGACGCCATCTACTCGGCGCTCAGCTATCGGCCGGCTGGCGATCGATGACCGAGCGACTCGACTGGGAGCGCCCAGCTCGGGTTGACCTGGCGACGGCGAGCCGACGCGAACGTACAGGGGCCGCCTCCTGAGACCAGGAGGCGGCCTGGATGTGGCCCGTCGTCAGCCGGGCGCGTACGGGAGCTGCGACCTCAGACGGGCGTTGCACCCCGCTTGCTCCACCAGGCCCCGATGCCGCCGACGATCAGCGCACCGATGATGGCCACGATGATGGAGGTCACGTTGATCCCGCTGATCAGCGTCGACGAGTCCGCGCCGGGCAGCAGGAGGCCGCCGATCGCGCCGCCGACGACCGCGCCGACGATGCCGAAGATGACGGTCCTGATCAAGCCGTTCGGCGTGCCCAGGACCATGTTGGCGACCCAACCGGCGATACCCCCGACGACCAACCAAGCGATGATGCTCATGGCTGCCTGATCCCTCTCTCCGCGGCGCCGTTGGCAAAGGCACCGGTTCGCCGCGAACGGAACGTACCATCGACGTCAACGTTCTGGCAGTCCGCAAGTTCGCCTATCGGGACCGAGGACACTCACGCTGCGAGGCGCTCCAAGGCCGAACGAGGCCGCCGGTAGGACGGACGTCCCACGGGCCAGCCGGGCATCGGCCCATCGACCCGCCCTCGCCATCCGGGGTAAGGTGGCCGCCGACGCAGATCGCCCGGAGGCCACCATGCCCACCCGCAGCCGCGCCGCCACGCTTCTCATCGCCCTGCTCATCGCGGTCACAGCCAGCCCCCTGGCGGCCCCGCCCGCGGCGGCCGCCGACCTCGAACCGCTGACCAGCGGCAGGCTCTCGCGACGCACGTCTGGCGAGGTCTTCGGCTACTTGCCCTACTGGTCGATCGCCTCATGGACGGCCGACTACCTGCGCTACGACGTCCTGACCGACATCGCCTTCTTCGGTGTCGGCATCAGGAAGAACGGCACGCTGAATACCGACTCGCCGGGCTATCTCGACCTCATGAGCCCGACCGGGACCGAGATCATCCAACGCGCCCACGCCAACGGCGTCCGCGTCCACATCACGTTCGAGTCATTCGGCGGCGACCGCAACAGAGTCCTCTTCGGCAACCCGACGGCTCTGGCGACCTTCCGTTCGCAGGCACGTGCCCTCGTCCGCGATCGTGGCGCGGACGGCGCGAACATGGATATCGAAGGCCTCCCGAGCATCTTGTGGCCCGCCTGGGCCAATACGATCACGAGGCTTCGAACGGGCCTTCGGAAGGACAACCCCATCGCACGCGTGAGCGTCGCCACCAACCTCAATACCACCGGCGCGAAGATGGCCAAGGTGGCGACCGACGCGGGCGCGGACCGGGTCTTCATCATGACCTACGTCGTCCGGACCGCCCTCAGCAATCCCGTCGGCAGCAACGACCCGCTCGTCCACTACACCGGGGGCTACAGCCTGACGAGCAGCCTTAACGATTATGCGGCCAAGGGCGTGCCCTCCGGACGCATCCTGCTCGGCCTGCCGTTCTACGGCATGACCTGGCCGACGGTCAGCGACGCGCTCCACGCCAAGCGGCGGCCCCTCTCGGACGGCCTCGGTGACGGCGACTCGTTCTTCCCCTATCGGATGGCGCAGGACGGCCTGCCCGCCGGCGCGGTCGTGGACAGCGATCCAC
>JBEVDC010000096.1:0-3840 GCA_040514195.1 Candidatus Limnocylindrales bacterium
GCGGCGATCGCCGCGCGTGCCGTGCTCGACGGCACCCGGCCCCCGCCCGAGCTCGCAGCGTCGCGCCCCGTCTGACGGCTCTCGGCATTGTGCGATGTGCACAAGGATCGTTGCCACGTTCCGTCGCGCTGACGGTTTCGGCTGGAGGCATCCGTCCATAGGCTGCCTGCACAACGACACGTTCACCGGCCCCGCAGGAGCAACCCATGCCCCAGATCGACACCGGAGACACGGCCTGGATCCTCGCCAGCGCAGCGCTGGTGATGCTGATGACCCCGGGCCTCGCGCTGTTCTACGGCGGCCTGGTGCGCCGCAAGAACGTCCTGTCCACGATCATGCACAGCTTCTTCATCCTCGGCCTCGTCAGCGTCACCTGGGTCCTGTGGGGCTACACCCTCGCCTTCGGACCGGACACCGGCCTCGGCCTGATCGGAGGGCTCGACTGGCTGGCCCTCGAAGGCGTGACCGGCGAGCCATCCGACGTCTACGCGACGACCATCCCGCACCTCGCCTTCATGGCCTTCCAGATGATGTTCGCCATCATCACCCCGGCCCTGATCACCGGCGCGTTCGCCGAACGGCAGCGGTTCAAGGCGTTCGTCCTCTTCGCCGTCGCCTGGTCGACGCTCGTGTACGCACCGATCGCGCACTGGGTCTGGTCGCCGGACGGCTGGCTCTTCAGCCTCGGCGTGCTCGACTTCGCGGGCGGCACCGTGGTCCACCTGTCCAGCGGGATCGCCGCCCTCGTGGCCGCGCTCTTCATCGGGCGCCGCACGGGGCTGATCCAACCCGCGACCGAGCCGCATGACGTTCCGATGACGGTCCTCGGCGCGGGGCTCCTGTGGTTCGGATGGTTCGGCTTCAACGCGGGATCGGCACTCGGCGCGAACGGCGTGGCCGCCACCGCCTTTGTCACCACCAACACCGCGGCCGCCATGGCGGCCATCACCTGGGTCACGATCAGCTGGCTGCACCGCGGCACGCCGTCCGTGCTCGGGGCGGCGGTGGGCGCAGTCGCCGGCCTCGTGGCTATCACCCCGGCCGCCGGGTACGTGACGCCTGCCGCGTCGGTGCTCATCGGCCTCGGCGTCGGCGTGATCTGCTACGGCGCCGCGCAGCTGCGCCTGCGGGCACGCATCGACGACGCGCTGGACGTGTTCGCGGTCCACGGCGTCGGCGGCGCCTTCGGTGCCATCGCCACCGGAATCTTCGCGACGACCGCGGTCAACGCGGCCGCCGTCGACGGCCTGCTGGCCGGCAACCCGGGCCAGGTCGTCACTCAGCTCATGGCCGTCGCCGTTGTCGGCGCCTACTCGGCGGTCGTCACCGCCGGGATCCTGTTCGTCATCAACCTCGTCGTCCCCATCCGCGTCCCCGGACCGGAGGAGGAGACGGGCCTCGATCTCGCCCAGCACGGCGAGGTCGCCTACACCGTCTGAACCAACCCCCGCAGCACGGAGACATCGCCATGGTCATCGCCGCATTGGTCAGCTTCGCGATCCTGCTGGTTGCCTGGGTCGTCGCGCCCGAAGGCCCACGGGCCCCCAGCGCGACCATCGAGACGCCGATGCCGGAGCCGCAGCCCGTCGCCGTCTGACCCTCACCGCACCACGCGCCCGGTGGACGCCCTCGCGCCACCGGGCGTTGTCATGTCCTCCGGGCAGGACGGCGGGATCAGCTTCCTGTCGTGACGGCGTGCCCCGCGCGGTCGAAGAGCGACCCGGGCTGCCAGTCGATCTCCCGGTGCCGTCGATGGAGGATGCCGAGCACCTGGTGCTCGAGCGCCCGCATGCGCTCTTCCTCTTCCATGTCCGCGTGGTCGTGGCCCACCAGATGGAGGGAGCCGTGGATCGCGAGCAGCACGAGCTCCTCGATGACGCTCCAGTTCCCATCGGCCGCCTGTCGCAGGGCCTGGTCGAGGTCGATGACCACGTCGCCGAGCAGCATGTGGCCGGGCGGACCCATCCCGTCGTCGTCCGCCAGCGACGACCCCTTGCCGTTCACCGACCACTCATGCAGGGGGAAGGACAGGACGTCGGTCGGCCCGCGCTCGCCCATGTGGTCGAAGTTCAGGCGCTCCATCTCGGCGTCGCCGCAGAGCGTGAGCTCGACCTCCGCCTCGAGCGGCCCGAGCGTCGCCCGCATCGTCTCGCAGACGGCGGACTCGAGGAGGCCGAGGGCGCCATCGGCGCCGAGCGGCTCGACCGCCGTCGCGATGCGGTCGTGCCCGATCCGGTCGTGGAAGGTGACCGTGCAGCCCATGTCGGGCTCATCGTAGTCCCCACCCGCGCTGGGACTCAAGGTTCAGATCGGAGGGGCCCTCAGGCCTCCCGGCGCTGCTCCATCGGCACCACGTTGTCGGGGTACTTGATCCGGGTGTGGTACATCCCCAGGAGCTGGCCGACGAACGCATCCTTGATCTGGGCGATGTTCTTCAGCGTCAGATCGGCGTCGTCCAGCTGTCCGTCCTCGACCCGTGCATCGACGATGCGGTCGACCATGGCGCGGATCGACTCCTCGTCCTTCTCGTCCAGCGAGCGGACCGAGGCCTCGACCCCATCGGCCAGCATGATGATCGCCGCTTCCCGGCTCTGCGGCTTCGGCCCGGGGTAGCGGAACGTCCGCTCGTCGACCGCCTCGTCGCGGCTGCCGACCTCGCGCAGCGCCTTGCCGTGGAAGTAGCTCATCACGCTCGTCCCATGGTGCTGCGGGATGAAGCCGATGATCTGGACCGGCAGGCCGTGCTCGTAGCCGAGATCGATCCCGTCGCGGATATGGCCGGCGATGATCCGGGCGCTCGTCTCCGCATTGAGGTCGTCGTGGATGTTGTGGGCGCCCCCTTGGTTCTCGATGAAGGCCAGCGGGTTCTTCATCTTGCCGATGTCGTGGTAGTAGGCCGCCACGCGGGCCAGCAGCGGGTCGGCACCGATCGTCTCCGCGGCGCGCTCGGCGAGGTTGCCGACCATCACGCTGTGGTGGTACGTGCCCGGGGTCTCCAGCAGGAGCCGCCGGAGCAGCCGGTTCGACGGGTTCGCCAGCTCGAGGAGCTGGAACACCGTCATGATCCCGAACAGGTTGCCGAGGACGGCGAAGCTCCCGACCGCGAGGAGCACGGACAGGATCGCGTTGACGATGCTGGCGCCAGTGAGCTGCGCGATGGCCGCCAGGTCCCGCTGCGCGAGCAGGCTGAACGCAAGCGCCACGGCCAGGTTGACGATGGACAGGACGACGAAGACCCGGACGAAGGCGTTCAGCCGCTCCGCGCGCGTCACCGCCAGGAGCGCGGCGAGCCCGCCGGCGAGCACGAAGACGGCGAGGTCCAGCGCGTCGCGGTTCATCACCCCGGCGAGGACGGCCAGCGCCCCGGCCATGACCGCGCCCGCGCCGCTGTGCAGCAGGATGCCCATGAGCAACACGGTCGCCGAGGTCGGGACGATGAAGGCCCATAGCGTCCGATCGGCCGCGATCCGCATCGCCACGGCCGTCGCCACCAGGCCGAGGAAGAAGAGCAGGACCGATCGATTACGGTGCCAGACCTCCGGCTCGAAGCGCCACAGGAAGGCGACCAGCAGCGAGGCGACCAGCGCGGCCACCAGAAGGTTGCCAAGGACGGTGCCGAGGTCGACGGCCGGCTGCGTGAGGCCGAACTCGTCGAGGGCCTCCATCTGCTCGACCGTGATCACCTGGCCGTCGGACGCGATGATCTCGCCCTGCCGCACCGTGACCTCGACCGGCGGCACGGCCTCGCGGGCGCGGTCGCGCGCCTCCTCGGTGAGAGCCAGGTCGACGATATGGCTCGGCTCGACGAGCGCCGCCGCCACGTTCCCGGCGACGGCTCGC
>JBEVDC010000175.1:0-5957 GCA_040514195.1 Candidatus Limnocylindrales bacterium
CCGAGCAAGGCGTCCGGATCGGTGATGCCGTCCGATCCGACACCCGCGATCCCGCCCCCGACGAGCGTTGCGCCGACACCGACGATGAAGACGATGAGCAGGCCCACCCCCGCCAGGAGGCCGAGCGCGAGGTAGGCGCTCAGGACGTACCGGCTCCGACTCTCGCCGCGCGCCACCGCGTTCTTGAACGTGCCCCAGTTCCACTCGGAGCCGGCCACAGCCGCGAAGTAGATGACGGCAAACAGGCTGCCGAGCTGGATGGCGAACGTGAGCACGAACGAGTAGGCCGTGGGAAAGGCCAGGAGCTGGAGGATGGCCCCGCCACCGGGTTGCGATGCGGCCTGCTCGGCCGATGCACCGAGGGCGATGAAGACGAGCGCGATCATGGCCGCCAGCATGGCCAGCGTGATCCCCGTCGCCGGTCGCCGGACGAGACGACGGAGGTGCGACCCAAGGAGTCTCATCCTGCCCGTCCGAGGCTGCGTACGCCCTCGACCGGCTCGCCCATGTCTCCACCCGTGAGCTCCAGGAAGATCGACTCGAGATCACTGCCGGCTTCGATGGCGGCGGCGTAGATGCCCGCCTGGGCGAGCGCCCGATTGACCTCGGCCGAGCGAGCCTGATCGACGGCGATCTCGAAGGTGCCCGGCTCGCCGTCGCGGGCATGCACGGCTCCTTCGCCCGCCAAGGCGACAAGGATCTCGTTCGCTCGCGTGGCCTCGGCCTCCGAGACCCGGACACGGACCACGCCGCCAGTGGCCAGGAGCTCAGCGATGCTTCCCTCGCGTACCAGGCGCCCCTGAGCGATGATGCCGGCGACGTCCGCCAGCTGCTGGACCTCCGACAGGAGGTGGCTCGACACGAAGACGGTCTTGCCCTGCCCAGCCAGGAATCGGAGGGTGTCGCGCAGGGCTGCGATGCCCGCAGGGTCGAGCCCGTTGCCGGGTTCGTCGAGCAGCAGCAATCGAGGGTCGTTGAGCAGAGCGCCGGCGATGCCGAGACGCTGCTTCATGCCCAGTGAGTACCGCGAGACCCGATCGCCGGCCCGGTCCTTCAGCCCGACCAGCTCGAGCAGCTCTTCGATCCTTGTCCGCGAGACCGGCGCGCCGGAGCCCGCCAGCGCCCGGAGGTTCTCGCGGCCCGATAGGTACGGGTAGAAGGACGGGGACTCGATGATCGCGCCGACGTCGAACAGCCGACGTCGGTCGCCACGCCCGAACGGCCGTCCGAGCACGTCCACGGTCCCCGCATCAGGGTGCAACAGGCCGGTCAGCAGGCGCATGGTCGTGGTCTTGCCCGCGCCATTGGGACCCAGGAAGCCATAGACGACGCCGCTCGGGACGGACAGGTCCAATCCATCGAGGGCCACTCGAGTGCCGTAGCGCTTGAACAACCCGCGGGTGACGATCGCCAGCTCGCTCGCGCCGGTCACCGCCGTCACGAGGTCGGCTCGCCGGAGACCGTGACTCCGTCCCAGAGGCCGACGTCGGCGCGCTCGGCACGGCGCGGCGGCGGGACGTCGTACCCGAGCTTGCGCAGGTGCTCGCGGGCACGCTCGGTGGCCACGCGGCCCTGCGGCGTACGGTCGAGGAAGCCGAGCTGCAGGAGATACGGCTCGTAGACATCCTCGATGGTCTCGACCTCCTCGCCCAGGATGGCGGCCACGGCCGCGCCGCCGACCGGTCCCGATGCGAACTTCTGGACGATGGCCGCCAACAGGCGGCGGTCGGTCGTGTCGAGGCCCTCGTCGTCGATGTCCATGGCCAGCATCGCTGCATCTGCCTCGCGCTCGGTGATCCGGCCGTCCGACTGGACCTGCGCGAAGTCGCGAACGCGCTTGAGGAGCCGGTTGACGATGCGCGGCGTGCCCCGTCCTCGGCGCGCCAGGATCTGGACGGCATCGGGGTCGATGTCCACGCCCAGGATGCCCGCCGAGCGGGCAACGATCGTGGCCAGCTCGTCCATCTCGTAATAGTCGAGGCGGTGGACGGCCCCGAAACGGTCACGCAGCGGCGAGCTGATCCGCCCGGCACGGGTGGTGGCGCCGACCACGGTGAAGGGCTTGATGCTCAAGCGCAGGGAGCGCGCGCTGGGGCCCTTGCCGATCATGACGTCGATGGCGAAGTCTTCCATCGCCGGGTAGAGGATCTCCTCCACGGCATGGTTCAGCCGATGGATCTCGTCGATGAAGAGAACGTCGCGCTCGTCGAGGTTGGTCAGGATGGCGGCCAGGTCGCCTGGGCGCTCGATGGCCGGCCCAGACGTCGTGTGGATCGAGACGCCGAGCTCGCGGGCAACGATATTGGCGAGCGTCGTCTTGCCCAGGCCGGGCGGGCCATAGAGCAGGATATGGTCGGCCGCTTCCCCTCGTTGACGGGCCGCCTCGAGCAGGATGCGAAGGTTGGCCTTGACCTTCTCCTGACCGATGTATTCGCCCAGGACGCGTGGTCGAAGGCTCGTCTCGACGATCGCCTCTTCGACGGCCAGCGCCGCCGAGCCGACGATCCGTCCCTGCTCATCCATCGGCGCCGAGTCTAGCAGGTTCGAGCGTGGATGTGAACAGGT
Organism: Candidatus Limnocylindrales bacterium; assembly: GCA_040514195.1. Lineage (GTDB taxonomy): Bacteria > Chloroflexota > Limnocylindria > Limnocylindrales > CSP1-4 > CSP1-4. The sequence goes on from JBEVDC010000175.1 coordinate 2,566, forward strand.
GTTCGACTCCTAGTCGCGACGCAGCACGCGCAGGGCGGCCTTGACGCGATCCTCGAGCGAGTCTTCGGGCGCCCCGGCGAGGGCCGCGCCGCGCGCGGCTTCCCGTGCCTCTCCGGTCGAATAGCCGAGCGCCTGGAGCGCGGCCACGACCTCGGTCTCGCCGATGCCGCCCGCCGCGCCGCGTGCTGCGGCCACGCCAGCCGCCGTGCCTGCCGCCGCGACCTTTTCGCGGAGCTCGAGGATGATCCGCGCGGCCAGTTTCTTGCCCACGCCGCTGACGGCGACGAGCACCGCCTCATCGGCCTGCAGGATGGCCAGCTGCAGGTCGGCCACGTTGCGCGAGGCGACGATGGCCAGGCCGACCTTCGGTCCGACCCCGGTCACGGTGATGAGCAACTCGAAGAAGCCGAGCTCCTCGGTCGTGCGGAAGCCGTACAGCGCCTGGCCGTCCTCACGGACGAGGTGATGCGTGTGGACCTTGAGTGAGCCCCCGATCCTGGCCGCCGCCAGCGTCCCAGGCCCGCAGAAGACCCGGTAGCCGATGCCCCCGACGTCAAGCACCAGCGAGTCGGTGCCGACCGAGGCCACCACGCCCTCGACCGACGCGATCACGCCCGCGAGGCCTCAGGCGGCCGGGCGGTGCGCGTGGGCCAGGCAGATGGCGATGGCCAACGCGTCGGCTGCGTCGTCCGGCCGTGGCAGGGTCGCCAGGCCGAGCACGACCTGGACCATACGCTGGACCTGGACCTTCTCCGCGCGGCCATGACCGGTCACTGCCAGCTTGACCTCGTGCGGGCCATATTCGTAGACCGGCAGCCCGAACCGGGCGGCGGTCAGCAGCGCCACCCCTCTTGCCTGGCCGACCGCGAAGGCCGTCTGGACGTTCTTGTTGAAGAAGAGCCGCTCGACGGCCACGAGGTCCGGCTGGTGCGACTCGACGAGGTCGATGAGCCCGTCCTGGATGAGCAGCAGCCGCTCCGGCAGTGGCATGCCGGGCGGCGTCTCAAGGCAGCCGTAATCGACCGCGCGCAGCCGGCTGCCGGTCCGCTCGACCAGGCCGTAGCCCGTCATCGCGGTCCCGGGGTCGATGCCCAGGACGATCAAGCCGACGCCGCCTCGGCGAAGACTTCGTCGGGGATCTCGAAGTTGGCCGTCACCCGCTGGACGTCGTCGTGGTCCTCGAGGTGCTCGATGAGCCGAAGGTTGGAGCGCGCGTGCGCGGCGTCCACCTCGACCGTGTTCCTGGCCTGCATCGCCAGCTCCGCGGAATCGATGGCCACGCCCGCCGCCTCGAGGTTCCGCCGGACTGCCTCCAGCTCCATCGGGTCGGTCTGGACCTCGATCGGGTCGGCGTCGGTGTCCACGTCGGTCGCCCCGGCGTCGATGGCCAGCAACGCTACCGCGTCGGCGTCGGTGCCGTCGCGGTCCACGGTGATGTAGCCGCGCGGCTCGAACTGCCAGGCCACGGCGCCGGAGCCCGCCAGCTGGCCCCCGGCCTTGGTGAAGATGGCGCGCACGTCGGCCGCCGTGCGGTTCCGGTTGTCGGTCGCGGCTTCGACCAGGATGGCCACGCCGCCCGGGCCGTAGCCCTCGTAGACGATCTCCTCGATCTGCTCGCCCTCACCGGCCCCGCTGGCCCGCTCGATGGCCCGCTTGATGTTGTCGGCCGGCATGTTCACGGCGCGTGCCTTCTCGATGGCCAGGCGGAGCTTGTAGTTGCCGTCGGGGTCGGCGCCGCCACCCGAGCGCGCGGCGAGCGTGATGTCGCGGGCGACCTTGGTGAAGACGGCGCCGCGCTTGGCGTCGTTGGCGCCCTTCTGGCGTTTGATCTGGGACCACTTGGAGTGACCGGACATCGCCGCGGATTCTACTAGAATGCCCTGACCGCACACCCGTGACCCCGGCTATCGACCCGCTCCTCCCTCTATCGAGGTTCGCCCGGCCCATGAAGAGCGTCGATCTCGCGCACCTCCGCAACGTCGTCCTGGCTGGCCACAGCGGCTCGGGCAAGACGACGCTCGGCGAGCACATCCTGCATGCAGCCGCCGCGATCCCGCGCCTTGGACGCGTGGGCGACGGCACGGCCAGCCTCGACTTCGAGCCCGAGGAACAGAAGCGCCAGCTGTCCCTCTCGCTGGCGGTGGGGACCTTCGAGCGAGACGGCTTCCGTATCACGATGGTCGACACGCCCGGCTACGCCGACTTCGTGGGCGAGGTCGTCGAGGGCTTCGAGGCCGCCGACGCAGCGCTCATCTGCATGGACGCCTCGGGTGGCGTCGAGGCGGGCACCGAGACGGCCATCGCGCTCGGCAGACGGCTGCACACGGCCGCCCTCTTCGTGCTCACCCGTTGCGATCGCGAGAATGCCGACCCGACCCGCGCCCTGGACGCGCTGCGGGCGGAGTTCGGGACGAAGATCGCGCCGCTCCACGTGGCCGTCGGCCGGGCCAATCACTTCGATGGCTTCGTGGACCTGGTGCATCGCAAGGCCTACCAGTACGACAAGGGCGTACGCACGGAGGTGCCTATCCCGAGCGAGCTCGAGGCCGAGGTCGTCAAGCGTCGGGATCAGCTCCTCGAGGCCGCCGCCGAGGCCGACGACGATGTCCTGACCAAGTACCTCGAGGGCGAGGAGATCACCGACGAGGAGCTCGAGGCCTGCCTGCACAAGGGCGTGCGAGAAGCCATCCTGGCGCCGGTCGTCGTCACCAGCGCCGAGAAGAACGTCGGCATCGACGACCTTATGGACTCTATCGCCAAGTACCTGCCCTCCCCTGGCGAGGAACCGCCGGTCATCGCCACCGACGGCAAGGGCGTCGAGGTCGAGGTGGCGCCGGACCGATCGGGCCCCCTGCTCGTGCGCGTCTTCAAGACGACCGCTGACCCCTTCGTGGGTCGGCTCTCTTATATCCGCGTCCTGTCCGGCGTGCTCAGGACCAACGACCACGTCTGGAACGCCGAGCGGGGCGAGGACGAGCGCATCGGCCAGATCCTCCTGCTCCACGGTAAGGACCAGGAGCCGGCCGGTGAGCTGGGCGCGGGCGAGATCGGCGCCGTGCCCAAGCTGGCCCACACCCACACAGGCGATTCGCTGTCCACGAAGGAGCGACCGCTCCGGCTGCCGCCCATGGTCTTCCCGCCACCGACCCTGCCGGTGGCCATCGAGCCCCAGACGAAGGCCGACCTGGACAAGATGGGCACCGCCCTGGCGCGGCTCCTCGAGGAGGACCCCACGGTCCGCCTCGATCGTCCGGCGGACACCGGCGAGCAGGTGCTCTACGCCCAGGGCGAGAACCAGATCGCGGTGACCGTCGAGCGGCTCAAGCGCAAGTTCGGGGCGGCCATCGTCACCCGCACGCCCCGCGTTCCCTACCGGGAGACGATCCGCGGCA
>JBEVDC010000001.1:0-3443 GCA_040514195.1 Candidatus Limnocylindrales bacterium
ACGCCACGGGGACAACGAGCGTCCGATTCGATAGGGTTCGGGCGATGCCGCACCAGCGGCCCCAGCGAGACGTGACCAGCATGACCGACACGCAGGATCCCCAAGCCCAGCGACCGCCATCGCCGGAGCCCCCACTGGCATCGACTCCGGACGCCCTGCCGGCCACGACCCCTGAGGCGCCGCCCTCCACGAGCAGCGGCGCCCAGCCCGTCGCGAGCTCGGCGCCAGCGGCGCCGAGCGGACGGCGCCGCCCTCGAGCGAAGTCGCTCCTGGCCGGGCTCCTCCTCGTCCTCGGCTCGCTCTCCATCGTCCTCAGCGGCGTCACCGTCTGGGCGCACCAGGTGCTGCTGAACAGTGACCGCTACGCGACCATGGTCGCGACTGTTTCCAGCGAACCGGCCGTGATCGACGCCGTCAGCTCCAAGGTCGCGACCGGCGTCGTCACCGCCATCGACGTCCAGGGTCGCCTCGAGCAAGTGTTGCCCGGCCCCGCGGCCATCATCGCCGCGCCCATAGTTTACCAGATCGAGCAGACACTCGAGACCGTCGTCGGCAACGTCCTGGTGTCACCGCAATTCCAGACCGTCTGGGTCGACGCGAATCGCGCCCTGCACGAGAAGATCGTGGCCTTCCTGCGCGGCGACACGACCGTGCTGCAGACACGCGACGGCGTGGTCTATCTCGACGTCTATCCACTCATCGATGCGGTCCTCCGCCAGCTCCAGCAGACGGGCATCATCCCGGCCGACGCCCCACTCCCCGATGTCACCGGCTTCGCCCTTGGCACCGCAGGCCGTGCGCTCCTCGAGCGGACGCTCGGCGTCACGCTGCCGGAGGACTTCGCGGCCATCCCGCTCTTCGAGGCGGCCGGTCTGCAAAAAGCCCAAGGCATCGTCCAGGCCTTCGACATCATCACGATCGGAAGCATCGTGCTGACGGTCCTCCTCCTGCTCGGCGCCATCCTGCTCGCGCGGCGCCGACGTCGGATGGTGATGGCCGTCGGGCTGGGCGGCGTCGCTGGCCTGATGCTGCTCGGGATCGCCGTCCGGCTCGGCCGGGACTTCGTGGTCTCCAACGTCGCCGATCCCCAGGGTGCGGCGGCGGTCGGGGCGATCTTCACGGCCGCGATCGCGGACCTGCGCAGCATGCTCATCTGGGTCGCCATCGCCGGCATCGTCGTGGTCGTCGTCGCTTACCTGCTCGGCCGGCCGAGCTGGTTCGAGCTGGCTTCTACGGACGATCGCGCGGGCTGGGCGAGCGAACACATGGGTGGCATCCGCGGCGCCATCGCCGCGGTCGTCGTCTTCGCCCTCATCGCGTTCGTCGTGGACCTGGCGGTAGCCATCCTGCTGGCGAGTCTCGCCGGCCTCGTCGAGCTGACCCTCCGGAACCTGCGAGAGCCAGTCGAAGCGTAGCTAGGTCGATGCCGCGGCCGGCTCAACGCGCGGGCAGCAGCTCTGCCAGGCCATCCGCCAACAGCTCGTAGGCGCCGAGGCTGTTGTAGAGCTGGGCCGAGATGCGGAGCAGCCGACCTGTCGGTTGCGAGCGGCTGCGACCCGGCGTCCAGGCGGTCGGCCACGGTCCGATGGGGACCTGGATCCGGTGGCGGTCCATGAGCGCGACCTGGAGCGGGTCGTGGTCGAGCGGCGAGCGCGCCCTGCTGGCGGCGGGGTCGACGGGCAGCGGGATGGCGGCCATGGCGCCCAACATGGTCTCGGGCGTGGGTGGCTCGATCCCCAGCCGGTCGCAGACAAGATCACGACCGCCGATGGCCAGGGCGTGGTTTCGGGCCATGATCTCTGGCCAGCCGTCGGAGACGAAGCCAGCCATGACATCGAGGGCGGCGGGGATGGAGAGCGGGGCGGACCAGTCGTCGGTGCCCATCCAGTCGAATTCCAGCCGATAGCGGCTCCGGTCTGCGCGTTCGTCGTTGGCGCCATGTGAGATCGTCAACGGCCGGATCGCCGGCTGACGATCGCGTCTGACCCAGAGGATGCCGCTCCCCTTGGGCGCGCACAGCCACTTGTGGGCGTTGCCCGTCCAGTAGCTGACGCCGGCTGCCTCGAGCGCGCCGATGTCGACCGGCACCTGTCCCGGGGCATGCGCGCCGTCAACCAGGATCTCCAGGCCTCTCGTCGTCAAGGCGTGGGCCAGCTCGACGATAGGCATGACCACCGCGGTCGGGCTGGTGATGGCGCTCAAGACGACCAACCTGGTGCGCGGACGAACGGCGTCGAGGATCCGCTCGATGCTCTGCTCTGGGCCATCGACCGGGAACGGCAACGCCGCCACGTCGAGTGCAGCGCCGTCGCGGGCGGCGGCGTACGAGGCTGCGTTGAGGACGGCGTTGTACTCGTGGTCAGCGGCCAGGATGCGGTCGCCGGGCTGGAAGCGGAGCGCGCGAAGGATCGTGTTGACGCCCGTCGTGGCATTGCGCACGAAGGCCAGGTCGTCTGGCTCCGCGTTCAGGAAACGAGCCACCCGACGGCGCGCCTGATCGAGAGCCGGCTCGAGATCGTCGCCGAACCAGCGCACCGGCTCGCGCTCCATGCGGTCCTGCCAGCTTCGCTGTGCGGCCAGGACAGCCGTCGGGCAGGCGCCGTAGGAGCCATGGTTGAGGAAGACGATGTCGGGGTCGAGCGGCCAGTGGTCCGCCAGCGGGGAGCGACGCGCCATCGGCGAACTGTGCCACCATCGCGCCATGTGCGGCAGGTTCACGCAGCAGCGTCCGACGGCCGAGCTGGCCGAGATCTTCGACGCCGAATCGCTCGTCGAATCGAGTGAGCCGCGGTTCAACGTCGCCCCGACCGATGGTGTCGTGGCGGTCGTTCACCCGCCCAACGATCGGCGCCTGCTGACCTCGCTGCGCTGGGGCCTCATCCCGGCCTGGGCCGACGATGCCCGCGCCGGGTCTCGGATGATCAACGCCCGCTCGGAGACGATCTTCAGCAGCCCTGCCTACCGAGCCAGCGTACGTAAGCGGCGCTGTCTCATCCCGGCCGATGGCTTCTACGAATGGCGCCGGGTGGCTGACGGATCAAAGGCTCCGAAGCAGCCGTACCTGATCCATCGGCTCGACGGGGGGCCATTGGCACTGGCGGGTATCTGGTCGCCCTGGAAACAGCCGGAGACCGGCGAGTGGCTGCGCAGCTGCGCCATCGTGACCACGACGCCGAACCCGCTCATGGCTCGACTGCACGACCGGATGCCGGTCATTCTGGCGGAGTCGGCCTGGGAGCGCTGGCTCGACCCCGACCTCGACGATGTCGCCGAGCTGCGCGGCCTGCTCGGCCCGTCGCCATCGGATGAGCTCGAGGCCTACCCTGTCTCGACTCTCGTCAACTCGGTGCGCAACGACAGCTCAGATCTGACGGCCCCGATCGTGGGCGAGGTGCTGCGCTCATGATCGGACGCTCATGAAGCCTGCACGGATCGAGGATCCC
>JBEVDC010000086.1:0-19229 GCA_040514195.1 Candidatus Limnocylindrales bacterium
ACCGGGCTGGAGCGTGACCGCGATCGCAGCCGCATCGGCCGCGAGGCGCAGCGTGGCCAGGCCGCTGCCATCCTCGATGACGACGATCGAGCCTTTGCCCGGAACGTCGTGGGTCGCCACACGCACCACGAGACCGCCGATCCGAACGATTCGGCCGACGTTCGCCGAGAGCTCGGCGGCTTCGATGATCGCGCGCGTGCTATCGCCGTCGAGGCCGGTCGTGGACATCGATCCTGAGGCGCTCCCCGACCCAGACGCGCTGCCTGGGCTCGTGGCCTGGGCCGATCCGGCAGCGCCACCGGGCTTCGACGCGGTCGCGCGGAGGTCGAGATCCGCGCGGCTTCTCGGGATGATCGCGAAGCGCCGGTCCGTCGCGCTCGGGTACGCCCGCCTGACGATACCGACGATGCTGCCAACGTGTCCCTCGATGATGCGATCGACGGCGATGCCAGCCCTTGCCAACCCGACGATGACGACCGTCGTCCCGTTGGCGAGGCGCAGCTCGGCGCGCCATGCTTGCCCGTAGCGCCTCACGTCGACCACGGTCCCCATGACGCGTACGAGCTCCCACTCCACGCCTGTGCCCGGCGCCTTAGCCAGGGCACGGGGCGTCGCGGCAGCCTTGCCGAGGACCGTGACCGAGGCCGTCGCCGAGAGCTGCGGCGCCCCGTAGTATGTGCCCGTCGAGCCCGCCGCCCGGATGCGGCTGCCGATCGGCGGCGCCGTCGCTCGAGCCGCCAGGCGAAGCAGGATGGCGCCCGTGCTGTCCTCGATCGTCACGCGCCGACCGTCGGTGTCGAGGAGACCGCCCGGGCTCGTCACGGTCCCTTCGACCACGACCTTCCGGCCGAGACGTGAGCGGGCGACCGCGATCGTCACCACTTCGGCATCGGCACCAGGCGAGGCCGATGGCATGGCCGAGCCCGAGGGCGACGATGCGGTCGGGGCGGCAGACTGGACCTGGAGATCGGTCCCGTCCCTGATCCAGATCCGGTACCCATCAAGTCGGCCCTTGGCCGAGGCACGCTGCCCGCCGATGCCCAGGACGGCCATGGTCGCTTCCTTGTGAAGGGCATCTGACAGCGCCCCGGCACCACCAAAGGCCACGACCCGACCGCGGCCGGACGCGTCCTCGAGGATGATCGTGGTCGTCCCGCTCTTGGCCCGGACGATATCGATGACGACGCCCGACGCCCGTACGAGGCGAGCCTCCGTGGCCTCACCGAGATCGGCGAGTCGGATCTGGGATGCGGTCGGCAGCTCGCCGCTGCCGATGACCTCGAGCGGATCGTCGTCATCCAGATGGACCTCGAGCGTGCCGTAGCGGGCCGTCAGCCGCCCCTCGACGATGACCTCCGCCCCTCGTGCCAGCGCGAGGTCCTTGCGACCGCCGTCGAGGCGGACAAGGATGCCGGCGGTCGCGTCCTGGATGGCGAACGTCCGGTCGTCGACGATGCGTCCCGGCTCGACGGTCGCGATGCCCCTGATCCGCACCCGCGAGTCGGTCGGACGCTCGCGAGCCACCGCGATGTCGATTGTCCCGGCCGCCGGACTCGGCGTCGGCAAGGGGCTAGGCGTCGGGGTCGGAGCAGGAGTCGGGGTCGGGGTCGGTGGCGTCGGAGCGGAAGTCGGGGTCGGGGTCGGCGCGGGCGTGGCTGACGGGCTCGCGGTCGGCGTCGGAGCAGGCGTCAGCGTCGGGGTCGGCGCGGGCGTGGCTGACGGGCTCGCGGTCGGCGTCGGAGTCGCACTCGGCGTCGGAGTCGCACTCGGCGCCGGAGTCGCACTCGGCGTCGGCATGATGCTCGGTGTCGGCGACGGCCCGACCGGGACGGCGGGCGAGGCCAGGTTCTGTGGCACGGGCGCCGCATCCAGCAGCCAGTCGGTGAGGTTGTCGTTGGTGTCGATGCCGTTGCCTGCAGAGCCGCCGGGCCGCCGCTCGAGACTCGAGCCTGCTGATGGGGCCGGGGCTACGCCACCCTCGACGAAGGCGCTCGTCGCATCGCCCCAGCCGACGGCGTCGATAGCTCCGCCGCCGACCGGCCGCACGACCATGGCGCCACCGGTCGCGGACAAGCCGCCGGTGTACACGGCGTCGGCGATCGTTGCATAGATGCCGGAGCTGTTCGCGAGGAGCAGGTGCCGGCCAGGCTCGAGAAGCGTGGTCGTCGTCCACGTCGCCTTGCGCGTGACTGTGCTGCCGCTCGAGGTCACGTAGGCGACTTCCAGGCCGGCCAGGTCTACGCCTGTCTGCCCCCCGTTGTAGAGCTCCACGAACTCGTCCGATGCCGAAGCGCCGCCGGTCATCACCTCGCCCACGACCACGGTCGTCGAAGGCGGCCAGTCGACAGCCGCGAGTGCCACGACCTGATCGCTGGCACCGATCGAGCCACCAGGTCTGATGGCGACGAGCGCCAGAGCGAGGACCACCGGCATGACGGCCGGAACGACGTGGCGAACGAGCCGCGGCATGGCTGACCTCCGGGCGGGCAGCCGGCGGGGAGGGTGCGACCGTATCGGGCGCCGCTTATCGGGCGCTTCCCGCGCGATGCTCGACGCCTGCTGGGATACCATCGACCCCACACCCGACGCGCGAGGATCCGGCCCGAGGTGTGGGCAGCGGAGTCGACGTCGACCGGACGATCACCGACAGGAGGCCGCGTTGGCCCGAGCCAAGAGCACCGCCCGCGCCGAAGCGCGCCGCCGGCACCGCGCCAGCCTGGCCGCCGAAAGCATGGAGACCTCGATCGACGGCGACGAGGGCACCGCCACGGCCGCCGACGCCGCCCCAGCGCGACGCGGCCTCTTCAACTTCACGATGCCCGACTGGCGTGGCGACATCCGGACCTTCCCACACGAGCTGCGAAGCAATCGAGGCTGGTGGCTCGCGACCCTGCTGCTGGTCACGGGAGCCGCGGCTGGGTTGGTGAAGGAACGCCTCGGCCCTGATGCGGGCGGCATGTTGACGGTCTACTACCAGCTCATGGTCCAGCCGCCGATCGCGATCCCCATCCTCGTCGCCGGCTTCATGTCGCGGCGCGGGCCCTATCTGATCGGATTCCTGCTCGGTTTGGCGGACGGCCTCATCTATGTCGCTGTCGCGCTCTATGAGATCGCGGGCGTCGGCCTGCCACCTGGCGTCACCCAGGACCAGCTGTGGTCCTATTCGGCGACGACCATCATCTCGGCCGCGTTGTTCGGTGCCGCCTTCGGCTGGATCGCCTTCGTCTACAAGGGTTGGCTGCAGGGCTCGTCGAGGCGGCGTGCAGAGATGCGCGAGAAGCAGGCCCAGGAGCAGCGCCGCAAGGCCCGCGACGAAGCCCGCCAGGCCCGGTCAAAGGGATAACCACGAGCTCGAGACCGACCCGGGTCCGGCGCGGTCAGCCCAGCCGGCGCATCCCGGCGTGACCAAGCTGGCGGACGCCGTCCGGGCGTGAAGGGCCGCCGACGCCTCGCGCAAGGTCGGGCAGCGAGACGATGTTGCGAGCGACGAGATTGACGACGTTCGCCTCGCGCTGGAGGTCGCCCTCGATGTACAGCAGCGCGTGGCGCCGGACGACGCTGCGCAGCCGCTCCCAGGTCTTGGGCCAGAGGGTCACGTTGACCATGCCGGTCTCGTCCTCGAGGGCCAGGAACACGGTCCCCTTGGCGGTCATCGGGTGCTGCCGGGTGACGACCAGCCCGCCGATGGCGACCTTGCCTGGTCGTCGCTCGGCCAGTGCCGATGCGGTCACCGCGCCCAGCCGTTCCAGCGCCGGGCGGAAGAGCTCGATGACCTGACGTCGCGCGTCGAGCGAGAGGATGGCGTAGCTGTCGCCCAGGCGCTCGAGCTCACTTGGTGGCGGCAGGTCGGGCGCCTCGGTGGCCGGCAGTCGGAGGTCGAGGGGTCGGGAGGCGGCGGGCCCGGCGATCGGTCGGCCCCGGGTCGCGCCGGCGACCTCGTGGAGCTGCCAGAGGAGCTCGCGGCGTGGCCGACCCAATGCGTCGAGCGCGCCTGCCCGGATGAGCCGCTCGAGGACCTCCTCGGAGAGTCCCGTCCTCGCGACCACGTCGACCAGCGAGCGGTATGGTCCGCGTTCCGATTCCTGCTCCAACCGCTCCCCGAGCTCTTGGCCGATGCCGTTGACGAGGTGGAGGCCGAGCCGGATGCCGTAGCCCTCCGCGCTCTCCGCCGCCAGCCAGCCACGCTCGTGGCGCTCGAGCACGACGCAGGCCGGCGAGCGGACCACCTCTGGTCGCCGGTCGATGCCCGCGTCGGCGGGCAGCGGCTCGCCGGGCAGGCCGACCCATTCGGTCGTCGTCCGGTACCGGCTGGCGTTGATGTCCACCGGCAGGACCGCCACGCCGTGGCGCTTGGCGTCGTTGATGAGCACCTCGACCGGGTAGAAGCCCATCGGCTGGGCGTTGATGAGCCCGACCGTGAACTGGGCCGGGTAGGCAAGCTTGAGGAAGGCCGACTCGTACGCCGTGCGCGCGAAGGCCGCCGCATGGCTCTTGTTGAAGCCGAAGCTGGCGAAGCCGGCCACCTGGCGGTAGAGCTCCTCGGCGTCGTCCTCTGGCAGCCCGTTCGTGGCCATGCAGCCCTCGACGAAGCCACGGTGGAGCTTCTCCATCTCGCGCTGTGAGCGCCAGGTGCCCATGGCGCGTCGGAAGCCGTCCGAATCGGCCGCGCTGAAGCCCGCCACCTCGATGGCGATGCGCATGACCTGCTCCTGGTAGAGGATCACGCCGAGCGTCTCGGCCAGGACCGGCTCCAGGCTGGGGTGGAGGTAGCTGACCGGCTCGAGGCCCTGGCGGCGGCGCAGGTAGGGGTGGACCGCATTGCCCTGGATGGGGCCCGGCCGGATGATGGCGACCTCCACGACCAGGTCGTCGAGCGTCTCGGGTCGGCTCTTTGGCAGCGTCTGCATCTGTGCCCGCGACTCGATCTGGAAGACACCGACCGTATCGGCCGCCTGGATCATGGCGAAGACGTGGGGGATGTCCTCCGGCAGGCGATCGAGGTCGACGCACACGCCGCAGTCGGCCTGGATGTCGCGCAGGGCATCGTCGATGGCCGAGAGCATGCGCAGGCCCAGCAGGTCGAGCTTGATGAGCTTCATGGTCTCGACGTCGCGCTTGTCGTACTGGACGACGACCCGGTCGGGCATGCTGGCGCGCTCGAGCGGCGCGATGTCGACCAACGGCGCCCGGGTGATGAGCATGCCGCCGACGTGGATGCCGAGGTGGCGAGGAAAGCCATCGATGCGGGCGCACAGCTCAAGCCAGCGTTCCCATGGTGAGAGGCCGACCGTGCTCCCGCCACGTGGCTGTGGGGACGGCTCCGGCTCGACGCGAGCGACGCTGGAATGCGCCTGGGCGGCGCCTCCGCGGCCCATCGCCTGCACCGGCGGCGCCGGCGGATCCCAGGCATACGGCCGGCCCAGGCGGTCGGTCCGTCGCTCGGGCGGCAACAGGACGCCCGTCTCGGGATCGATCGCCCGACCGTCGATCGTGCCTGGCGGTGGCCCACCAGCCCGGAGCCAGCGGACACTGGCCGGGGAATCGCCCGGGCCACCCTCGTCGTCTGAGGGACCCGGCCGCAGCGCGGTCACCGGCGCCAGTCGCTCGGGTGAGTCCGCAAGAGGATCGGGGCTGACCGACCCGCTCAAGGAAGCATGCGGCAGGATCTGGCCGATACGCAGTGGCCCGCCACGTCCACCTCTCCGGGGTGCGCGTCCATGCACCCCTGGATGCGCCACGGTGCGACTCGACCGGGCGGGCTCGCCCGGCCGCTCCCCCTGCCCCACCGGCCGCGCTGCCCGACCGCCCGAGCCCGGGCCGCCGGGCACACCGTGCGCGTGGGCGAGCTGGCCCATGCCGTCGACCAGGCCGCGCTCACCGGCCGCTGCCGCCGCAAGACCATCGCCCCCCTCCCCCGGTGCGAGGAAGAACTCGGCAAAGCCGCCGTCCGCCTCGAGGTCCCGGCGGACCATGACCGAGTCGTAGGTCTCGAGCGCCTTGGCGACGCGATCGACGAGCGGCCGCGGGAAGCCAAGCGCATAGCCGACCTCGCGCACGGCCGAGCGCGCGCGATACGTGACGACGTTGCAGACCATGCCCGTGTGCGCCTCGCCGTAGCGCTCGTAGACATACTGGATGACCTCCTCGCGGCGGCTCGAGGCGAAGTCGATGTCCACATCGGGATAGGCGGTCCGGCCCTCGTTGATGAAGCGCTCGAAGAGGAGCCGGTGGCGGATGGGGTCCACGCGCGTGATGCCCAGCACGTAGGCGACGATCGAGTCGCCTGCGCTGCCCCTTCCCTGTGCCGGGATGCTGCGCTCGCGGGCAAAGCGCATGAGGTCCCAGCAGATGAGGAAGAACTCGGCCAGGCCGGTCCGCTCGATGACCTCCAGCTCGTGCGCCAGCTGTTTGACGACGGCCGGCGTCATGGGGTGATAGCGCTTGCGGGCGCCCTCATGGCAGAGCCGCTCGAGGTGGCTGAAGGGGGTCTCGCCGCGCGGCACTGCGAAGCCGGGGAAGCGATAGCGCTCGAAGCCAAGGTCGATGGTGCAGCGGGCGCCGAGCTCGCCGGCGGTGCCCAGGCCTTCCGCCCAGGCGCGCGCCACCACCCCCGACCCGGACCCCGGCGGCAAACCGGACAGCTCCTCGGCCGACTTGAGGTGGTGCTCCCCGTTGGGCCGCCGCAGGTGGGCGCTCTCGTCGAGGGTCAGGCCGTGGCGGATGGCGACCAGCACGTCGGCCAGCTCGCGGTCCTCGGGACGCGCGTAGTGGCTGTCGTTGGTGACCACGACCGGCAGGCCGAGCCGCTCGGCAAGGTCGGCCGTCTCGGCGACCAGGAAGTCGTCGTCCGGCAGGAGGTGGTGTTGCAGCTCCAGGAAAAAGCCGGCCCCGAGACCCGGCACCGCGGCGTACCACTCTGCATAGCGACGAGCCACGGCATCGGCACCGGCTCGATCGCCGCCGAGCAGGCGCCGGGCGATCTCGCCGTGGCGGCAACCGGAGAGCGCCACCAGCCCCTCGGCGTGCTCGGTCAGGAGCGCCTGCGTGAACCGTGGCACGCCCTTGGTGCCCGCCAGGTGGGCGGCGCTGACCATCCGGCAAAGGCTGCGATAGCCGGTCAGGTCGCGTGCCAGCAGGACGAGGTGCGGGCCACGCTCGCGGTCGCGGACGCGACGGAGCTCCTCCCGGCGTGGCTCACGATGGCCAGGCGGACGCTGGCGCTCGATGCCCGGGCGGACCGGCCGACCCTCGGCCGCCGAGCCCGCTCCGACCTTCAGCCCAGGGCGACGACGGCGACGATGTGGCACGACGAACCCATCGGCATCCGGGACAGCAGCGTCGAGCAGCTCGACCTCCAGGCCGACGATCGGACGCAAGCCTGCCTCCTGGGCGGCGCCCACGAAGCGGACGGCCCCGTAGAGGCCCTGATGGTCGGTCGCGGCCAGGCCGTCAAGACCAAGCTCCATGGCGCGGGCGACCAGCTCGTCGGACGGCGAGGCACCGTCAAGGAAGGAGAAGTTGGTGTGCGCGTGGAGCTCGCTGAAGGCGGTCGTGGCAGGGGACATGGGCACCGCTCCGGGTGGCTGGAGGCCCGACCGATGATAGAACATCCGTTCTATCTGTGCACACCTTTCGTTACCGTGTCCGGCCGACGGAGGCCACCTGCCCGACGACCGACCGAGGGCTCGGCTATAGTCGCCGCCGATGACCCTCCCGGAACCCCCCGAGCTCGCCACCACGGGCCGAACACCTCGACGTGAGCGCCTGCCGCTCGATCGCATCCTCGGCATCCTGCTCATCGGCATCGGCGCCGTGCTCGTGACGCCGGTCCTCCTCAGCCCGCGCCCACTTCCGGCGGCCTCACCCGCCCCACCGGCCATCGCAGCGGCTAGCCCTGCCGCCTCCCCGCTCCCGACCCTGACACCTCTGCCGGCCGGCGTCCGTGCCAGCCCGCGTCCCACCGACCACGCCGGCGACACGGTCCCGGCCACACCCGCGCCGACCGAGCCGCCGCCGACGAGCGCGCCGCCGGAGCGGCTCGAGGGCTACCGCTGGCCGATGTATGGAGGCAGGGTCACGACCTGGTTCCAGCCCGTGGACGGCGGCTTCGTGGTCGTGGACGGTGAGCGAGTCCATGACGGCATCGACATCGCCACCTTCTGCGGCGACTACATCCTCTCGGCGCACGATGGTGTCGTCGTCTACGCCGGCCGTTCCTATGAGCCATACCTCGGCCACGACGGGCCGACCGACGAGTTCTACGAACTCTTGAAGAAGAAGAAGCTGTCCAAGAAGGCACTCCCGATCGT
This sequence comes from Candidatus Limnocylindrales bacterium, assembly GCA_040514195.1. Lineage (GTDB taxonomy): Bacteria > Chloroflexota > Limnocylindria > Limnocylindrales > CSP1-4 > CSP1-4. Next base: position 8,310 of record JBEVDC010000086.1, read on the forward strand.
CGTCGTCATCGATGACGGAAACGGCTACCGAAGCCTGTACGCGCACCTCAGCCGGGCGGAGGTCGAGGCTGGCCAGGTCGTCGGGGCCGGCCAGCAGATCGGGCTGGAGGGCGCCACCGGCCACGCCACGGGCTGCCACCTGCACTACGGCCTCGTGCGCATGGATGGTGCCTATGTGCCGATCGCCCGCGAGCTCGTCAAGAAGTGGCGCTATCCGCTTCGGACCCGCGAGCGGATCGACCCGTTACGGGTTTTCAACCTCTTCGACGTCAACGCGCCGCGCGAAGTCCCGGGCCGCCCGCCGCCAGCCCTGTCGCCGGGTTTCGGTCCCACGGCGCCGCTCCTCGAAGCTCAACGGGCAGCCATCGAGGCCGAGCACCCGGCCATCGAGGAGCCGGGTATGGAGGAACGCTGACGGGCTGAGGGCCTGGCACCGACGATCGGAGTGGACCCGATGGACGAACGATTCCGCGCAGCGATGGCTGAGGGCTACGCGCTCGAGGAGCCCGCGCTCGCCTTCGGCGCCCCGATGCTCGAGGACGCCATCGCGCCGGACCTGAGGGTCCAACTCGGACTCTCGATGGTCAATCGTCACGGGCTCATCGCTGGCGCCACTGGGACCGGCAAGACGAAGACCCTGCAGCTCCTTGCTGGCCAGCTCTCGGACGCTGGCGTGCCGGTCTTCGTGGCCGACGTGAAGGGCGACCTGTCCGGCCTCGCCGCACCCGGAGACGGCACCAACCCCAAGGTCACTTCGCGCTGCGAGTCGATCGGCTGGACGTTCGTGCCTCGCGCGCACCCGGTCGAGTTCCTGTCGCTCTCGGGGGCCAGGGGCGCCCAGGTCCGGGCGACGGTGAGCTCATTCGGCCCGCTGCTCCTCGGCAAGGTGCTCGACCTGAATGAGACGCAGACGTCGGTCCTCTCGCTCATCTTCAAGTTCTGCGACGACAACGACCTGCCCCTGCTCGACCTGGCCGACCTCGAGACCACGCTCAAGTACCTCGGCTCGGACGAGGGGAAGCCGATCCTGGCCGACTACGGCGGCATGTCACCGGCCACGGTCGGGGTCATCCTGCGGGCCATCATCACGACCCAGCAGGAAGGTGCCGACGCCTTCTTCGGCGAGCCCGAATTCGACGTCGAGGACCTCCTCCGCACGACATCCGATGGCAAGGGCATCATCACGGCGCTCGAGCTGCCGGACGTGATGGACAAGCCGCGCCTCTTCTCGACCTTCATGCTCTGGATGCTGGCCCAGCTCTACGCCCAGCTGCCCGAGGTCGGCGACCTGCCGAAACCGAAGCTGACCTTCTTCTTCGACGAGGCGCACCTGCTCTTCGACGACGCCTCGGAAGCGCTCATGGACCAGGTCGAGCGAACCGTACGACTCATCCGCTCCAAGGCCGTCGGCGTCTACTTCGTGACCCAGGCGCCGACCGATGTGCCGGCCAGCGTCCTGGCCCAGCTCGGCAACCGCGTGCAGCACGCGCTGCGGGCCTTCACGCCCGACGATGCCGATGCGTTGCGCAAGACGGCTCGGACGTTCCCGATGACCGACTTCTACGACGTCGAGCGCCAGATCACCGCGCTCGGCACGGGCGAGGCGCTCATCACCGTCCTCTCGCCACGCGGTGTTCCGACGCCGCTGGCGGCGACCCGGCTCGGGCCGCCCGACTCCCTCATGGCCGCACTGGACCCGACGCTCTTCGCGGGCCTGGCGCGCGGCGGACCGCTGGCCGCCAAGTACGCCACGGCTATCGATCGCCAGAGCGCCCACGAGATGATCACGGCCCGGCTGGCCTCGGCCAAGGCGGCCGCTGCGGGCGGGGTCGGCGGGGCCAGTGAGATGACGCCGGCTCAACGACGCGCGGCCGAGGCGGCGGCGCGTCGCGCAGCAACGGCCCAGCGACAGGCCGACGCACGTGCGAAGCGCGAACAAGCTCGAGCCGAGCGCGAGCGGGCTCGTGCGGAGGCAGCCGCGAAGCGCGAGGCCGAGCGCACCCAACGCGAGATCATCCGGGCCGGCACACGAGTCTTCACCTCGCGCACGACACAGGGCATCATCCGCGGCGTCTTCGACACGTTCTTCGGCAAGCGCTGACGCTCGTCTTCATCGCTGGTGGCGTCTGCCTGGCGCGGCCCTGGCAGCCCTCGATCCTGTGTGTCGCTTCCCGCCCGACTCGGCGTCACACCGCCCGGGCGTCGGCCGTCATAGGTCTTCGAACGATACAGACCAACGGTCGCCCGTTCGATGTGGCCCGGGCACTCCTCCTCTCCGGTCCACATCGGATGGACGTCCCATCTTCGGACTCGACCCCGGTCTCCCCCGGGGTCGAGTCTCGTATTTCCTGGCCATCAGCCGTGGTGGGAGCGGACGCCGTCAGGCGATGCGGACACCGGCCCGCAACCCTGGCCCATCAGTCGAAGACCCGCTCGAGGTGCCAGGTGCCGTCGATGCCATCCCGGTAGACGAGCGCCAGCAGTCGTGGCCCGGCGACCTTGAAGTAATCGCGCCGGATCGGTCGTCGCCACCAGGCCTCCTCGATACGCCACTGGTTGCAGACTTCGACCGGCTCGCTCCAGCCATCCCAACGCAGGCGCGTGGGTCGCCCGAGCGCATCGAGGTCGACGTCGATGCGTGGTTGTTGCCCGAGCAGACGGGTCATCTGGTTGCCGTCCGTCGGCGGGTGGCGGCCCCATCACGGCCGGAGACGGGATCACCGTCTCCGGCGGTCCTCCGGGGCGTCTCGCTGGTGGCCGGAGGTCCCTCGCCAGCCGGCGTCCATGCCGTACGTGCCTCCGGGAGCGGCGCCTCCGGGTCGCCCAGCCCGACCCGCCAGAGGCTTGTGGCGCCGAAACGGATGGCCAGGCTCGACAGCTGCCAGTCGAGACGTGCGGCAGTGGCCGACTGCGGCGTGAAGAGGCCGAGCTGGCTGCCAGCCTGCGGGGCGCGGCCGTCCAGCTCGAGCGCCAGGCGAACGACCGGCGCGGTCAGCGTCGTGATCTCCAGTCGGGCGACGAGGAGCCGCTCCACGAGGGTCGCCTGGGCGACCGGTTCGGGCAGCACCTGCTCGATGCGGAGGGTCGGCTGACCTGTATCGGGCGGCATGCCGGGGCTCGACGACCGGGCCGGACCTTCAAGGTCCAGCTCCAGGACCGCGCAGGTGGCACCGGCGCCGCGTGCGGCGAGCTGCTCGCAGAGGGCACCGGCGAGGTGGTGGAGCACGAAACGGAGCGACTCCAGCTGCTCGACGGGCGGGTCCAGCTCCGCCTCGGCCCGCAGCCGTTCGATCGGCCGGCGCGGTCGGAGCGGCCGCCCGTCCAGGCCATGGGCGAGGTCGTGCAGCTCGCCGCCCAGCCTGCCGAAACGAGCCACGACCGCGGAACGCGGCAGCGCGGCCAGGTCACCGATGCGGCGCAGCCCGAAGAGCGCGAACCGGCCCTCCAGCTCCGGGGCCGGCAGGAGCCGGATGGGGAGCGGCGCCAGGAAGGCGGCCTCCTCGGCCGCGCCGCCGGCCGGGATGGCGAGCAGCGAGGTCGCTTCGCGAGCCATGGAGGCCGCCACGCCCGCTCCGAACCGGGTGTTGCCGATGCCCGCGCGAGGGGCCGGTGGCAGCTGCGCCGCCACGGCTGATCGGACGCGCGCCGTGAGGGTCGCCTCATCGCCCCACAACGGGCCGAGCCCCTCGATGCCGAGGAGCGCCCGTCCGAAGGCGGGCGCTGCCGGGTCGGTCTCTCCCTCGATGGCCGGCGTGAAGGCGGCCAGCGCCTCGAGGACGGCCTCGAAGGCCACCGCATACGCAGCCGGATCGGCCTCGAGGAAGGTCGCCTCAGGGACGAGCCGGTGCGCCACTCCCAGTGGCTGACCTGGCCGGACGCCGAAGCGGGCCGCGGCCGGGCTGCGGTCGAGGACGCTGCCCGGATCCCACGGCCGACCGCCCAGCACGAGCGGCGTCGTCGGCGTCCAGGGCAGGCCCAGTCGGGCGAGCTCGAGGCGGAGCGAGAGGTTGGGCCAGGCGAGATGCAGAAGGCGCATGGTCGATGGTCACGAGCGGGGTCGGGGGCTTCTGGACGGGTCGTGCCAGGCGGACGGGGCGCGGACCCGGCTTGCGGTCGGAGCCTGGATCGCGCGGGTGCGGCCGCTGGCGTGGCGGCGGGCCGGTGGTCGAGGTCGGGCTCGCGTCGAGGAGCCGGGCGATGCCGGCAGCGCGCTCGCCGTCATCGAGGTAGCGGATCTCCAGCTCCACACATCGGCCGGGTGGCCCGAAATGGTTCTTTGACACGGTCACTGCCGTGCGCTGGCCGACGATGTCCCGACCGAGTCGGAGCCAGCCGACGCGCTCCAGCTCCAGGCGCACGCCGGCCGCCTCGGCCAGGGCGCCGTGGAGCGGCGCGGCGAGGTCGAGTGGCTCGAGGACGAGCAGCTGGACGCCGATCCGACGGGCATGGGCGGCCAGCCGGCGCAGGAGCGCCTCGTTGGCGAGTGCCAGGCGGGGCGGCAGATCCAACACGAGCAGATCCACGGCGCGACCCGAGACGAGCGCGCCGGCCAGGCGCAGCCCCTCCCCCACCTCGGCCGGTCGGAGGATGACGAGCCAGCGCAGGTCCACGCCGCGGGCGGCGGCTTCGAGCGGGTCGAAGGTCCGGCCGATGTCCAGCCAGGCGACGATGCCGCCGACGGCCTGGGCCTCGGCCACCGAGCGCAGCGCCAGCGTCGTCTTGCCCGACGAGGCGTCGCCGCGCAGCGTGGCACCGGCTCGCCGCGGCAGGCCGCCCGTGCCGAGCAGCGCGTCGAGGGTCGGGAAGCCGGTCGAGACGGCCTCGATGCCGAGATTCGGAGCGGAGCGTGGGCTCGGGTCGGGGATCGGGGCCGTCGCTGGGTCGATGTCCGGCAGTGGCGCCAGGGCGAGGGCGCCCAGGGTCACGGTGGTATCGGAGGTCGGCCCGACGCCCGAGGGCGCACGCGAACGGATCGACGTCAAGGGGGTGATGGCAGTCGGTCCATCGACCCCGCCGCCGTTACCGAGCGACGAGCCGCCGCCGATCCTGGCGCCGTTGCCAAGGCGGACGGCGGCGCTCCCCCAGCGTGCCTCGAGCTTGGCCATTGCACTGTCCAACGGCTTCCTAGCCGGGGTCGTCGACGGGGTCTCGGGCCGGATCTGGATCATCGTCATGGCCGTCAATGATAGAACATCTGTTCGATTTGTCAACGGATCGAGGGCTGGATTCGGCGACGACTTCGAGGGCCGATGTCCAGGGCGCCGCCTTCGGAGGCCTTGACCCATCGAACTAGCCCGCCCGGAGCGCCTCCGTCGGTGACACGGACGCGGCACGCACGGCCGGATACAGACCCGCCACCGCGCCGATCCCGAGGGCCGCTGCGATGCCGCCGACGATGCCGATGACCGGCAGCGCCACCAACCAGCCCTGTGTCTGCGCGTAGGCCACGCCGATCAGGCAGCCGAAGGTCACGCCGAGCACGCCGCCGATGGCCGAGAGCAGGAGCGCCTCGGCCAGGAACTGGCCCGCGATCTGGCGACGAGTGGCGCCCAGTGCCCGACGCAGGCCGATCTCGGCCCGTCGCTCGAGGACGGCCATGAGCATCATGTTGGCGATGCCCAGACCGCCCACGAGCAGGGCGACGGCCCCCAGGCCGAGGAAGAGGCTGGTGAACGTTGTCGCTGCGGCAGCCTTCGCCTCCAGGGCGTCGGAGGGTCGACTCACCTCGACCGCCTCGGCGTTCTCGGGGTTGGTCGTGGCTGATAAGACCGCGCGCACGTCGGTCACTCGGTCGGGATCGGCGCGCACATAGATGGTCGATGGCGAGCCGTCCCAGTCGAAGAGGTCACGCGCGACGATGGTACCGACCAGCGCGGAACGGTCGATCTCGGGCGCCAGCGGCAGCGAGTCGAGGATGCCGACCACGCTGAACCAGCGGCCGCCGAGCCAGACCATGACCGGGCCGCTGACGTCGTCGATACCGAGGCGCTCAGCGGCCACCGAGCCGAGCACGACCGCGGGATATCGCTCGGTCGCGGCGTCGAGCCAACGACCCGAGCGGACGCTGCCCTGGAGCGTCTCGAGCAGGCTCAGCTCGGCTGCCTGGACGGCGATGCCGCCGGTCTGCTCGGAGTCGATGTAGTCAGTCCTTCGGACGGTCGCGTCGAGCGAGGCGACCGCCGCCGTACCTTCGACGGGCCCGATCCGTTGGATCATCGCCGTCGCGTCCTCGGGCAGGCTCGACTCCTCGCCCAGGAAGGTCTGGCCCGCCGTGACCGTGAGCAGGTTCGTGCCCAGGCTGTCGAGCTGCGCCAGGAGGGCCGCCCGACTCGACTCAGAGATGGCCAACACACCCATCATGGCGGCCACGCCGATGGCGATGCCCACCGCTGTGAGGGTCGAGCGGAGCTTGCGCGAGCGGAGGCCAGCGCCCGCGATGCGGAGGAGGTCGCGCAGGCCGACGCGTCGGGTACGAGGCAGGTAGCCCGCGCCAGGGATGCCGGTGCCACCGAACGTGTCGCTGGCGGCAGGCGTGGCCGATCCGGCGGCCGCGGTCAAGTCGCCACCTCGCGGACGGTGTCGCGCACGAAGCGACCGTCGCGGGCAGTGTCGCGCACGATCCGACCGTCGCGCAGCTCGACCTGTCGGTCGGTGCGGGCCGCGACGTCGCGATCGTGAGTGATGACGACGACCGTCGTGCCGTCGGCCGCGTTGAGGTCGCGGAGCAGGTCGAGGATGCCGCGGCCGGTGACCGTGTCCAGGTTGCCGGTTGGCTCATCCGCCAGCAGGATCGCCGGACGGCCGACGATGGCCCGGGCAATGGCGACCCGCTGGCGTTCGCCGCCCGAGAGCTGGCCAGGTCGGTGGTGCGCGCGGGCCTCGAGCCCGACGCGCCGAAGCGCCTCGCGGGCAGCCTCCCGACGCTCACGCCCCGGCACGCCACGATAGAGCAGGCCGTCGGCCACGTTGTCGACAGCCGTTTCGCCGTTGAGCAGATGGAAGTGCTGGAAGACGAAGCCGATGTCGCTCGCCCGGACCGCGGACAGCTGACCGTCGTCGAGCACGCTGACATCGCGGCCGAGCACTTCGACCGAGCCCGCGGTGGGCTGGTCGAGCGTGCCGACGAGGTGCAGGAGGGTCGACTTGCCGGAGCCCGATGGGCCAAGGATGGCCAGCAACTCACCCTGCTCGATGGTCAGGTCCACCTCGTTGAGCGCCGCCACGGGCGGGACGCCTGGGTAGGTCATGGTCACGCCGGTCAGCGTCGCTGCCGGGGTCATGAGGGCACGACCACGGCCAGGCCCTCCTCGAGCCCGTCGGCCGTGACCTCGACCCAGCCGTCGTCGAAGATGCCGGTCTCGACGCCCAGGAGGCGGGTCGAACCATCGGCGTCCATGACCTCGACGGCGTAGCCGCCCTCGAGCAGCGCAAGCAGTGCATTGACGGGCACGGCCAGCGCCGACGGCCGTGATGAACGTGTCACGACGATGGTCACGGGCGCGCCGTCGAGAGCGGCAGCAGCGGCTGCGTCGTCGATGGTCACGGTGACCTCGACGGTCGGCGTGCCGGCCTGGCCGAAGACGTCTTCGGTGGCCGTCGCGACGCGGCCGATCGCGGACACGGCGCCTGGCACCTCGCTGCCGTCAGGCATCGTGACCGCGACCGCGTCGCCGACCTTGACGATCTCCTGGCGATCGGCGGCCAGGTCGAGCGAGATGACCTGACGGGCCGATGTGCCCTTGAGCACGGACGACCCGGACCCGGTGTTGAAGCCGAGCTCGACGTCGTGTTCGGTGACGCGCATGGCCTCCGGCAGGAAGACGACCTCGCCAAGATCCACGACGCCGTCCCTGGTCAGGCCGCGCGCCTTCTGCCACCGCTTGACGGCCTTCGTCGTCGCGGTGGTCCATTTCGAGTCGACCTTGACGCCGGTGCCGTAGCCGAGGGCCTTGAGGTTCTGCTCGAGCTGCTTGATATCGGCGCCTTTCGAGACGCCAGGTCCCACCGTCCGCCAGGCGGGACGGGAGCCGAGCATGACGACGGCCCGCTGCTGGCCATCGACCTCATAGGCGATGTCGCCGGCCTTGAGGAGATCGCCGACCGCGGCGACCTTGGTCAACGTGCCGCGGAGGTTGCCGACGAGCGACATCTCGCCGTCATAGCCGAGCGTGCCCGTCAGGTCTTCCGTCACGGCCAGCGAGCGGCGTTCGACGGCCGCCGTGGCGGGCGGGCTCGTCGGGCTGGCCGCCACGTCCGCGCTGCCGGTCGGTTCGGCGGCCGCTGCGATGGCGATGGCACCGACCCCGATGGCGCCGATCAGCCCGACGGCGACGACGGCCGCCCGACCTCGATGTCGGGGACCCTTGGGGACCCCAGGGGCGGGTGGCGCTGATGTCGGATCGGGCATGTCGATCGGGCCGCTCATGGCGCGGGGCTTTCGCTGTTCGTCGAAGGCCCGCCCTCGCTGCCGGGCCCGAAGTCCGGCATCAGGTCCTGGCACGCTTCCTGGGCGGCCTGGAACTCCTCGCTGCCGAGGTCGATGCCCATGGGTCCATCGGCCTTGCCTTGTTCGTCGCTTCCTGTCTGGCCGCGGATCCGGATGCTGACGCCGCCGTCAGCGGCAGGGTCGGGCATGTCGATGCCGTGATCGCGCATGCACTGGGCGAACTCGACCATCTGGTCGAGCTGCTCTTGCGAGAGCTCACGCGGGCCCCCGAACCCCGCCTGCTCGAGGAAGTGTTGGCAGGCCTCCTGGGCCGCCTGGAACTCCTCGCTACGGGGATCGATGCCGTTCTGACCGATGGCGATCCTCACGCCCCCGCCCCCCGTCTGTGGGTCGGGCATGTCGACGCCGTTGTCGCGCATGCACTGGGCGAACTCGAGCATGGCGTCTTCGGGGTTCGTGGACGCGCCGGGCGTGGCCGACGCAGGGGCAGCATCGGGGCTGGAGAGACTGGCGACGCCATCGTCGCTGCCTACGCCTGTAGCGCAGGCAGCGAACATGAGCGGCAGGACGATGACGGCCGCCAGACGGCGGAGATGTCGACCGGAGGATGGGTTCATCGTGTGGGGTCTCCTGGTTCGCCGGCGAGCCGCTGCCCGACCGATCGGTGGAGACCCAGCATCGACGTCGACCATGAAACGGCGATGAAGCCCGAGACTGGCTGCGTCAGCCGGTCGGACCTCCGCTCGGCAGGTGTACGGTGAAGCTGGCTCCGTGCGGCACCCTCAGGGCCGCCGTGATCGAGCCGCCGTGGCGCTCGGCGATCCAGCGGGCGATCGAAAGCCCGAGGCCGGTTCCACCATCGGGCGCATCCGGCGAGCGCCAGAAACGATCGAACACATGGTCGAGCTCGTCAGGCGCGATGCCAGGGCCGTCGTCCTCGACCACCAGGGTCGCCTCGGCCCCGCCTCGGACACGGATCGAGACCTGGCCACCGTCAGGGCGCCCATGGCGGATCGCGTTGTCGACCAGGATCGTCACCAGCTGGCGGAGCCGAGCCACGTCGCCTCGGATCGGTGCAGGTTCGGCGTCCACTTCGAGCCGGGTCCGGCGACTAGCGGCCGATGCGCCCATGCTCGGAACCGCGTCGAGGACGACGTCGGCGAGGTCGGTCGGGGTGAGCTCCAGCTCCACGACCCCGGAGTCGGTGCGCGCCAGCAGGAGGAGGTCCTCGACGAGTGTCGTCATGTGGTCCGTCTCTGCCTCGAGGTCGTCGAGGGCATCGCCGGCCTCCGCGACGCGCTGCTCAGGGTGGCGGCGGAGGAGCTCGAGGCTCGAGCGCATGACCGTCAACGGCGTGCGCAGCTCGTGGCTTGCCTCGGCCGCGAATTCGCGCTGCCGGCGCATCGCCTCGCGCACGGGCACGAGCGCTCGATCGGCATAGATGCGACCGAGCAGGAGCGAGGCCGCCAGGACGACGACGCCCCCGCCGACGAGGATGGTCAGCAGCACGTCCAGCGTTCGCTGCTCCGTGCTGCGGTCCCCGAAGACCTGGACGACGAACGGCTGACCGCCGAGGAGGACGCTCCGGCTGACCGTGCGCACCGGTGCGCCCTCGATGGTCGTCGATCGGATCACGACACCGCCCTGGCGTGCGAGCGCGATGCCCTCGGCGTCGGTGAACGCCGCCGGGATGCCCGGCGGCAAGATCGTCCCGTCGGCCGCGACCAGGACCGCGATCGTTCCGGAGGCTGGGCCACCGAGCGCGATGCCGAATTCGGACGCGCCGCCGACGGCGACGGGCGCCTGGAAGAAGCTGCCGGGCGGCGGTGCCAGGTCCGAGACAACGACGTTTCCGATCACGTCTGCGCGAGCCCGGAGCTGATCGACCGAGGTGTTCTGGAGCATGATCGCGGCCGTGGCGTAGAGTGCCCCGCCGAGCAGGACGAGGGCGGCCATGGTCGAGGCCGCTGTCCACAGCAGGAGCCGGCGGCGGGTGCGGGCGAGGAGGGCCGCGGAAGGATCGTGGGCGCCATCGCGCCGGTCGGGCGTGCGGCCGTCCATCGGGCGGTGCTCCTTCACGCGGCCACGAGCCGGTAGCCAACACCCCGGACCGTCTCGATCTGCCGCGCCCCTACGGGTCCGATCTTCCGACGCAGGAGGGCGACGAAGGCGTCCACGGTGTTCTGGGTCACGGCCACGTCCGAGGGCCAGGCATGGTCGAGAAGCTGGTCGCGGCTGAGCACGGCGCCCTGCCGGCGCAGCAGCGTCTCGAGCAGTGCGAACTCGCGGGCCGAGAGGGCCACCGGCTGGCCGGAGACGCGAACCACGTGGCGCCGATCGTCGAGCTCGATGGCGCCACAGGTCAGGAGCGCGCCGGCGGTCGTGGCCCCGCCCGCGCGGCGGGCCAACGCTCGGAGGCGGGCGGCCAGTTCCTGGTATGCGAAAGGCTTGACGAGATAGTCGTCGGCGCCGGC
>JBEVDC010000127.1:0-15163 GCA_040514195.1 Candidatus Limnocylindrales bacterium
CGACATCGGCGACCCACAGCTCCGAACCGTCCCACGGCATGTCCGGCAGCTGCCAGGTCAGCCACGCCAGGTGGTCGCCGTCGGGGCTGAGGGCGAGCGGGCCGTAGAAGTCGGCGCCGGTGACGAGCACGACGGGCTCAGCCGGCTCACTGCCCACTGCGACCAGGGGGATGGCCACGACCTCGTTGACGGGCGAACCTCCGGCGCGATGGTCTTCGCGGATGGCCAGCAGACGCGATCGTCGCGTGTCGGGGACGAGGTCCGCGTAGCGCATGGCACCAGCGGGCGTGATGGGCTCGGGCGTCTCGCCGGCCGTCGCCGCGCCCACGGCGATGCGATGGAGCCGGTCGTCCGACCGTTCGGAGAAGTAGACGACGCCGTCATGGAGCGCCCAGGCACCGCCGCCGTACTCGTGGACGCCATCGTGAACGTCCGAGCCCGCCGGGGTCAGGTCTTCGACGCCGCCGTCGGGTAACGCCCGGACGACGACCGAGCGGCCCTGCTCCGATGGCCGCATCTCGAGCCAGGCGATGGTCTGGCCGTCGATGCGCGGTTCCCGGGCGATGATCCGATCGACGAGCAGCGCCTCGATCGTGATCGTCGAGCGCCAGCTGCCATAGGGTGCGACCGTTCGTTGGGCCATCGGTTTCGACTCCCCCGCTTCGCTCGTTACGTGCCGCTTTGCCAGGAGCTGACGTAACGGCGTTGTTCCTCGGTCATCGGATCGAGCGTGATGCCCAGCGCGGCCAGCTTGAGGCGGGCGACCTCGGCGTCGATGGCCTCGGGCACCACGTGGACCTTGCGCTCCAGCTCGGCGTGGTGCCGACCCACGTACTCCGCGCTCAATGCCAGGTTGGCGAAGCTCATGTCCATGACCGCCGCGGGGTGGCCTTCGGCCGCGCCGAGGTTCACGAGCCGGCCCTCGGCGACGAGGTTGAGGCGCTTCGGTCCAAGGTCGAACTCCTGGACGTTGTCGCGGACCTCGCGCACGTGTCCCTCGGCCAGCTCGCGCAGGGCGACGAGGTCGAGCTCCGCATCGAAGTGTCCGCTGTTGGCCAGGATGGCGCCGTCGCGCATGGCCACGAAGTGCTCGCGGCGGAAGACGTTGACGTTGCCGGTGGCGGTGATGAAGACATCGCCCCAGGGCGCGGCCTGCCCGACGGTCATGACCTCGAAGCCGTCCATGAGCGCCTCGAGTGCGCGCACCGGGTCGATCTCGACGACCGCCACGTGCGCGCCGTGGCCCTTGAAACGGGAGGTGATGCCCTTGCCCACCCAGCCGTAGCCGGCCACGACCACGCGCCGACCAGCGATCAGGATGTTGGTCGCTCGCAGGATGCCGTCGAGAGTGGACTGGCCGGTGCCGTAGCGATTGTCGAAGAGGTGCTTCGTCTGCGCCTCGTTGACCGCGATGACCGGGAAGCCGAGGGCACCGGCAGCGGCCATGGCATTGAGGCGCACGACGCCTGTCGTCGTCTCCTCGGTACCAGCCAGCACCTCGGTCAGCTGGTCCGGGCGGCTGCTGTGGAGCAGCGAGACGAGGTCGCAGCCGTCGTCCATGGTCAGCTGCGGATGCGTGTCGGCGACCGCCTCGAGGTGCGCGTAGTAGGTGTCCCGATCCTCGCCGCGTCGGGCGTAGACGGCGACGCCGTACTCGGTCACGAGGGCGGCCGCCACGTCGTCCTTGGTGGAGAGCGGATTCGAGGCGGCCAGCACGACGTCCGCGCCACCAGCCTTGAGCGTGCGCATCAGGTTGGCGGTCTCGGTCGTGACGTGCAGGCAGGCGCCGATACGCAGGCCGGCGAGGGGCTCCTCGGCTGCGAACCGCTCGCGGATCTGGCGCAGGACGGGCATCTCGCGCTCCGCCCAGTCGATCCGACGGCGACCCTCGGCGGCCAGGCCGAGGTCCGTCACGTCGTGAGCAGGCAGCGCGGCAGCGGACATGGATTAGGGCTCCTTGCGAGGTGGGAAGAAGCGTCGCAGCGGGGCGACGATGCTATCCCAGCTCGAGATGCGGCGGTGGGCGAGGCGTTCCTCGAAGCGGATGTGCTCGCGATACCCGAGCGCCGCGTAGGCCGCCAGGGCCGGTGGATTGTCGGAGCGGACGTTGAGCACGACCTGATCACAGGTGCGCAGCAGCTCCTGGGTCACGGCGCTCGTGACCTGCTTGGCAAAGCCACGATCGCGATAGTCTGGATGGGTCATCACGTTACCGACGACGGCGAGCCGGGCAGCGGGGCTGACGACGTGGGTGCCAGCGGCGGCGACCAGCCTGCCCGCGATCCGGATGCCGAAATAGACGCCGTTGGAAACGGCCTCCGAGGGCAGCCAGGCGGTGAAGCCGAGGTTGTAGAGCCGGTTGAGGTCGCCGATCTCCGAGGGCAGGATCCGGAAGACGCCGCCGGGCGTGGGTCGAAACATCGCCCGGTCGACCCACATGCGGACCATCGGTGGGCCGGCGCCCAATCGATAGACTCGCTCGACCGCCGGCAAGTGGGTCGAGAGTGAGGCGATATAGGCGGCACGCGGACGGATGACGCCGCGGAGCACGGCGGTCACGCCGTCCGGCTCGCCCATCACGAAGAGCGGCTGCGGGGCGAACCCCACGTACTCCATGGCCAGCGCCAGCAGTCGATCGCCCTCGAAGGCGCCGCCCCAGCGGGTCCGGTTGAATTCGCGATCGTCGAGGTCGCAGATGGCGTATGCGGCGAAGAGCCGGTCGCGTTCGAGGAAGGCCCGCAGGAGCACGCGGTCGCTGGTCTGGCGGACCTGGATGCGCTCCGTCAGGTCTTGAGCGCGGCTGGCCGTGGTCGCCATCAGCCCGATTCCAAGGGCGAGTCCGAGTCTGGGAGCGGATCCGCAGCCGTGGCCGCCGGGAACGGCGCATGCAGGATCCCCGCGTCGGTGATGTAGGCCGTGATCAGGTCCGCTGGTGTGACGTCGCCGAGGGGCACGCGAGCGTCGATGCCCTCGGCCGCGGGCTCGCCGGGCATCGAGAGCAGCTCATGCCGGCCGCGCATCACGACAGCCAGATCGGCGCCCGTCGCCGCTTTCTGGCTGACCGTCGAGCGGAGCGCACAGACGTAGACCGGGACGCCGTGACGCGCGGCCATCGCCGCAAGCGGGTAGGTGCCCGCCGCGTTGGCGACGTCGCCATTGGCGGCGATACGGTCCGCGCCGACGAGCACGGCGTCGATGCCCTGGTCGCCGAAGAGCCAACCGGCGGCGCCATCGGCGATGACGGTCGCCGGCACGTCCATCGCCTTCAGCTCGGCGGCGCCGATGCGCGCACCGGCGCGGCCGGGTCGCGCCTCCAGCACCCAGGCATGGATCGGACGTCCGGCCGCGATGACGGCCGCCATGACGCCGCTGGCCGTCCCGATGACACCCGCCGAGAGCGGCCCGGTGGCGCCGATGGTCACGACCTCGAGCGGTCGGTCGGCAGGCTGAGGCAGGAGCCCGGCTCCATGCTCGACGAGCCGCCCCAATCCGGCCATGGTCTCCATGGCGATGGCGTCCGCCTCGGCGCGGACCGCGGCCGCGATAGCGGCGCCGGCGTCGGTGTCGGCGGCCTCGTCGGCCGGTTCACCACGCGCGCGCTCCCAAGCGGCCTTGACGCGCGCCAGGGCGACCTCGATCGCGGCCGAATCCGGTCGCGCATTGCGGAGGGCGTTGGCGGTCCCGCGCAGGGTCGCCGAGCGCACGAACGGCCGAGAGGCGACGTTGCGATCAGCGGCCAGGGCGATGGCGTAGGCGGCCAGCGGCCCAAGGACCGGCCCCGGCCCCACGGCCCCTTCACGGATGAGCCCGGCGACCTCCGCCCCGCTGCTGCAGACGGCCTCGATGATCTCGCCGGGCAGCCGCCGCTGATCGAGGACCAGGAGGCGGTCGCGATCCAGTCGATACGGGCTCCGTCCGCCGATGCCGCCGGCCATCGCCGCAGCCAGCCGATCGGCCCCTGCCTCGGGGTCGATGCCCAGGCCGAGCAGCTCGACGGCGGCTGCCGTCGTGCCCTTGCGAACCGCCGACGCGGCGCCCACGACCGTGATCGCCGTCTGCACGGCCTCGCGAGAGAAGACGCGGAAGAAGCTCCGCCGGTCGAGGTCCGCGCCCGATGCTCGGGCGTCTCCCGCGAGATGGGCGGGCGCCTGATCGCTCACGTGGTCGCGCTCGTCGGTCATGGCCATCGAGCGCCCAGGGTCGAGGTCAGTACTGGATGACGCTGTGGACGGTCTGGCCGTGGAGCTTCTCCCGGCCCTTGAGGGCGAGCAGCTCGACCAGGAAGGCCAGGCCCACGATCTCGCCGCCCAGGCGATGGACCAGCTCGCTCGTGCCATTGACGGTGCCACCGGTCGCCAGCAGATCGTCGACGATGAGCACCCGCTGGCCCGTCTTGATGGCGTCCTTGTGGACCTCGAGCGTGTTCGTGCCGTATTCGAGGGCGTACTCGACGCTGACCGTCTCGGCCGGCAACTTGCCCAGCTTGCGGACGGGCACCAGGCCGGCACCCAGCTGGTAGGCCATCGGCGCGCTGAAGATGAAGCCCCGCGACTCCATGCCGACGACGACGTCCACCTTCTTGTCGACGAACGGGGTCGTCATCAGGTCGATGGCCTCTTTGTAGGCGTCCGGCTCCTTGAGCAGGGTGGTGATGTCGTAGAAGAGGATGCCCGGCTTGGGAAAGTCGGGGACCTCGCGGATCTTGGCGCGAAGGTCGTCGACGGACACGGTCTTGGCGGCTCCTCGGGTACGTGAGCGCGCTGACGGGCGCGACTCGCGGAGTCTACCGCGTGGCCGGTCCTGACTCCACCTCGGTCGCGGCGGCGGGTGAGACCTCGAGCTTCGCTTTGATGCAGTCGAAGGTTTCGTCGATCATCTTGTGGGCCGTGCCCTCGATCATCCGGGCGCCGACGCTGGCGAGCATGCCGGCGATGTTCACGTCAGCCGACCAATCCATGATCGTCGTCCCGGCTGCCTCTCCGTCGCGCAGGTCCATCCGGGCCGTGGCGTCCACGGCTGAGCCCGGGGCCTGGCCATGCGCCTTGACCGTGGCATGGTCCGGCGGCTGGAGGTCGGTCATCTCCATGGCGATCGTGAAGTTCGCCTTGATGAAGCCGACACCGACCTTCGCCTTGGCCTTGAAGTGCGTCTCATCGATGACCTCGATGGACTCCACGCCTGGTCCGCAGCGCCCGACCTCGTTCGGATCCATCAGGAAGGCCCAGGCGGTGTCCCGCGGGGCGGCGATGGTCACGGTGCCTTCGAACTTCATGCGCTCCTCCGGCAGGATCAGCTGGCTGGATGGTCGGCGTGGCGAGGGTGCGTCGAGTCGTCGGTGTGATCGTGGTCGCCGCCGTGATCCTCGTCCGCCGCATGGTCCGCGTGGTCGTCGTGCGCCGTGGCAGCCCCGACGTAGGCGCCGGGGTCCTTCACGAAGCGGGCCCGGCAGCCGACGCTGCAGAAGGCGTAGACGACGCCGGCGTGCTCCGCGATGTGGCGGGCGAGGTCGCGCTCGACGGTCATACCGCAGACCGGGTCGAGGAGCACGATCTCGCCCTCCCCCGTCGCCGCCTGTGCGGGCGCCCCAGCCATGACGATGGCCTGCGCGCCGGTCAGCGTGGCGGGTCCGGGGGCGGCCACGAAGTCCGCCCGTCCGCGTCGCACCTCGACCAGCTCGGCCAGGATGGAGACCGCCACCTCGGTCGGGGTCACGGCGCCCAGGTCGAGGCCAGCCGGGGCGCGCACCGCTGCGATGCGCTCGGGCGCGATGCCCTCCCCCGCCAGATACTCGCGGATGGCGGCGGCGCGTGTCGGAGAGGCGACCAGGCCGACATACGCGACGTCACGGGCGAGGGCGGCGGCGACGGCCTCTTCGTCCCAGGAGCCCTGACTGGCGACCACGACGTAGGGCGGGGCAGAGGCGTCCAGTCCGCGCAGATCCGTCGCCTGGAGGACCTGGGCCGCGGCCGGAAAGGCCTCTGACTGCGCGACCGGGTCGACGACGATGACCCGATAGCCACTGGTAGCGCCGAGCTCGACGAGCGCGTGGGCGATGGGTGTGGTGCCCAGGATCCAGAGCTGGGGGGCTGGCAGGTGCGGTTCCACGTAGATCTCCAGCGTACCGCCGGAGTGGCAGGTCATGACGTAGTCGATGACCCCGTCACCCCGTCGGCTGTCCGAGGGTTGGTCGCGACTGAGGCGCAGGAGGCGCGGCTCGCCGTCGGCCATCGAGCGGAGCGCTTCCTTGACCACGATCGGCTGGGCGCAACTGCCGCCGACCCAGCCCTCGACCACACCATCGGGATGGATGAGGCCGCGCGCGCCGGGGCGTGCGGAGGTCGGTCGGCGGACGGCCACGACGGTGGCCATGGCATACGGCCGCGCCGCTCTCTCGAGCTCGACGGCGCGCGCCAGGATGGAGAGCGAGGTGGTGGCCACGGCGGCGGTGAGCGCCCGGACCCACCGGCCCTAGGACGCCACCCCCTTCTCGTTCAGGATGCGCCAGATCTTGGGCGCCGTGAGCGGGATGTCGATGTTCCGGATGCCGAGATGCCAGAGCGCGTCCACGACGGCATTGGCGATGGCCGGCGGGGCGCCGACCGTGGCCGACTCGCCGACTCCTTTGGCGCCGATCGGATGGTGCGGCGATGGCGTGACCGTCTTGCCGGTCTCCCAGCGCGGCGTCTCGATGGCGGTCGGCAGCAGGTAGTCCATGAAGGTGCCGTTGAGGTTGTTGCCGAGCTCGTCGTAGGTCATCTCCTCGAGCAGGGAGGGCGCGAAGCCCATCGTCAACCCGCCGTGGATCTGGCCGTCGACGATCATCGGGTTGATGATGTTGCCGCAGTCGTCGATGGCCACGAATCGCCGCACGGTGACCTGACCCGTGCCACGGTCGATGTCCACGACGCAGATGTAGGAGCCGAAGGGGAAGGTCAGGTTGGGCGGATCGTAGTAGTCGACCGCCTCGAGGCCGGCCTCCATGCCCTGTGGGTGGTTGGTGTAGGCGGCGAAGGCGATCTCCTGGATGGTCTTCTTCTGGTCGGGCGAGCCCTTGACGTTGAAGGCGCCGTTGGTCCACTCCAGGTCGTCCGGGTTGGCCTCCAGGAGGTGGGCAGCCAGGAGCCGCGCCTTGTCGCGCACCTTGCGCGCCGCCATGGCCGTGGCGGCGCCGGCGACCGGCGTCGAACGGCTGGCGTAGGTGCCCAGGCCGTAGGGCGCCGTGTCCGTATCGCCATATTCGATGGCGATGTCGGCGACCGGAAAGCCGAGCTCTTCGGCGATGATCTGGGCGAAGGTCGTCTCGTGGCCCTGGCCCTGGGTCTGGACGCCGATGCGGGCCATGACCTTGCCCGTCGGGTGGACCCGGATCTCGCACGAGTCGAACATCTTGATGCCCAGGATGTCGAACGTGTGCGAGGGACCGGCGCCGACGATCTCCGTGAACGATGAGATGCCGATGCCCATCAGCTCGCCCCGGGCGCGCTTCTCGGCCTGCTCTCGGCGCAGGTCGGCGTAGCCGATCATGTCCATGGCCTTGCGCAGGGCCGCCGGGTAGTTGCCCGAGTCGTACTCCCAGCCGGTCGGCGTGGTGTACGGGAATTGCTCAGGCTGGATGAAGTTGTTGAACCGGAAGTCGGCCGGGTCCTGCTCGAGCTCATGGGCCGCGATGTCGACCATGCGCTCGATGGCGTGGACAGCCTCGGTCACCCGGAAGGAGCAGCGGTACGCGACACCACCGGGCGGCTTGTTGGTGTAGACGCCATCGACCTCGACGAAGGCATCCTTGAAGTCGTACGAGCCGGTGATGACGTTGAAGAGGCCGGCCGGGAACTTGGAGGGGTCCGCGGCAGCGTCGGAGTAGCCGTGGTCGGCGATGGTCTTGACCTTGAGGGCGGTGATCTTGCCGGCCTTGGTGGTGCCGAGCTCGGCGTGGATCCAGTAGTCGCGGGCGAAGGAGTCGGCCTGCAGGTTCTCCGAGCGGTCCTCGATCCACTTGACCGGCTTGCCGGTGGTCAGCGAGGCCACGACGGCCAGGACATAGCCCGGATAGACGGGCACCTTGCCGCCAAAGCCGCCACCGATGTCGTGGGTCTTGACCCGGATCTTGTGCTCCGGCAAGCCCGACACGAGGGCCAGCACGGTACGGATGGCGTGCGGTGCCTGGCTGGTCATGTGCAGGGTCAGGTGACCGTTGACCGCGTCCCAGTCGGCGATGCAGCCACAGGTTTCGATGGAGGCGACGTGGATGCGCGGGATGTAGATGTCCTCGCTGACGCGGACCTCGGACGCGGCCATGGCCGCGTCGGTAGCCGCCTCGTCGCCCGACTCCCAGTGCCAGATGTGGTTGTTGGCCTTTTCCGGGCCGCGGTCCGGACGCAGCACGAACGCATCCGGCTCCATGGCCCTCCTGGGATCGACGATGACCGGCAACGGCTCGTAGTCGACGGTCACGGCAGCGACGCCGTCCGCGGCGGCGTAGCGACTGGTGGCCACGACGGCGGCCACCTCCTGTGCCTGGTACATGACCGTGTCGGTCGGCAGCACCATCTGCTTGTCGCCGGCCAATGTCGGCATCCAGTGGAGGCCGGCCTTCTCGAGGTCGGCGCCCGTGACCACCGCCGCCACGCCCGGGACCTTGAGCGCCTCGGAGGCGTCGATGCCCAGGATCTTGGCGTGGGCATATGGGCTCCGCACGATGTCCAGCCAGAGCATGCCCGGCAGGACGAGGTCGTCGATGTACTCTCCCTTGCCCCGGATGAAGCGAGGATCTTCCTTGCGCTTGACGGAGTGACCCATGCCCCCGACTTCGAGGGTCGTGGTCGTGGCCTGTACGTCGGTCATCCCGGTCACCCCGCCGTCGCCGGCTCGGCCGGCGCTTCGGCGGCGCGCATCGCGTCCGCCGCCTGCTGGATGGACTTGACGATGTTGACGTAGCCCGTGCAGCGGCAGAGGTTGCCGGCGATACCCTCGCGGATCTCGTCCTCGGTCGGGTCCGGGTTCTGCTCGAGCAGCCAGGCCGATTGCATGATCATGCCCGGCGTACAGAAGCCGCACTGCAGGCCGTGCTGATCCCAGAAGGCCTGTTGGAGCGGATGGAGCTCGGCGCCGGCGGCCATGCCCTCGATGGTCTTGACCTCGCGGCCATCGACCTGGACGGCGAGCATCGTGCAGGCCTTGGCGCTGACGCCGTCGACGTGGACGGTACAGGCGCCACAGTTGCTCGAGTCGCAGCCGATGTGGGTGCCTGTCAGCCCGAACTCGTCGCGCAGGAGGTGGACCAGGAGGAGCCGTGGCTCGACATCTGCCTCGCGCCGCTCACCGTTGACCGTGACGCTGACGTGGATGGTGCTCATCGTCGTCTCCTACGCGTTCTCGGCCGCTCGCGAGGAAGCGAGGCGCAGGGCTCGGGCGGTCATCTCGCGCACCATGGCCAGCTTGTAGTCCACCGGGCCACGGCGATCCTCGGCTGGGCGTGCCTGCCGGGCGGCAGCCTGGCCGGCCTCGTGGAACATCTCCTCGCTTGGATGGGCGCCGCGGATGGCATCCTCGGCATGGTTGGCGGCGAAGGGATGCTCGGCGACCGAGGTGAGGCCGATCCCGACCTCCGAGATGCGACCGTCGCCGCCGAGCGCGACGACCGCGGCCACGCCGACGGTCGCGAAGTCACCCGCCCGTCGCTCGAGCTTGACGTAGGCACTGCCGGTCATGGCAGCCGGCGTCGGGATGCGGACCTGGGTCAGGACTTCGCTCGCCCCGATGTCCGTGGTGAAGACGTCCTTGAAGAAGCCGCGTGCGGGGACGACGCGTTCGCCGTCAAGGGAGTGCAGGGCGAAGTGGCCGCGCAGCGCCTGGACGACGGCTGGCCAGTCGGAGGCCGGGTCGGCGTGGGCACACGAACCGCCGATCGTGCCCCAGTTCCGGATCTGGGGATCGCCGATGCCGGAGGCCGCCTCGCGCACGACGTCGTACGCTGCGGCGGCCGAGCTCGCGGCGATGGCGGCGTGGGTGGCACGGGCGCCGATGCGGTACTCGCCGTCCACCAGGTCGATGCCGTCAAGGCCGGGAACACGGCCGATATCGATGAGCAAGCCCGGCTGTGCCAGACGGTACTTCATGAGCGGCAGGAGGCTGTACCCGCCGGCCAGGATCTTGGCCTCGCCCTCGTTGTCCGCCAGGAGCCGAAGCGCGTCATCCAAGCTCACCGGCCGGAAGTACTCGAACTGCGGAGGGATCATCGCCGGTCCTCACCATCCCTTCCGTCGACGCCAGGACGACGCCGGCATGTGCGCTGGGTACGGTTGTATACGGACGCGGTCGGGTCCCGGATCCCGATCCGGGGCGCGATCGTGATCGCGGCTGCTGGGTCGCGGCTTCACCGGTCGTCGGCGCGGTATCGATGCTGATCGACCTGGGCCGTCTCCGCGGCCAACGATAGGTCGCGTCCGGTGTGCCGTCAACGCGAATCCGCCGCGGCGGATTCGAGCATCCGCCAGGGGCGTCGAGCCGCCCGCCGGCTCAGTCAGCAGCGCCGCCTCGTGGTTCGTGAGCCTTGTTCCGCGCCGCCCGGGCGGCCGTCTCGGCGACACGCGCCGCACGCGTCTCGGTCCGCTTCGCTTGGACGATCCAGGCCAGGAGGGCCCGCCGGTCGGACGGGCTGAAGCCATCCCAGTTGGCCCTCGCCGGCGGCCGGGCGTCCAGGGCGGCGGCCAGATCCGGGGGCACGACCAGTGCCTCGACGTCGTCGAGCATCGTCCAGGTGCCGCGCCGCTTGGCCTCCTCGACGGCGGCCCGGCCAGCCGGCAGCATCAGCCCGGCGGCGTCGAGGCGAGCGACGCGCGCCTTGTTGGATCCCGACCAGGCACTGCGCGGCGAGCGCGGCGAGAACCAGAGCAGGGTCCGCCCCTCGTCCAACCTCTTCGCCTTCGAGTCGATCCAGCCGACGCACAGCCCTTCTTCCACGGCCGCCTCGTAGTCCACGGTCTGGCGACCGACCGAAGGCCGGAACGTGGCCAGCCACACGCCCCTGGAGGCGACGTGGTTGGCCACCAGCCACGCCCGCCAAGCCGGCCGGTCGGCCGGCTGGACCATCGGGCGACCGTCGGGTGCCGTGCCCATCGCGGCCGCCTCAGCCATGTCGCAGCGACCAGGCCTCGACCGGGCCCTCGAAGCCCTTCAAGTCGACGTCGCGTCGGGTGGCGGCCATGTCGCGTTCGGCCAGCCACGTCGCGACCCTGCGGTAGGCCTCCCCACTGAGCAGGATCTCCCCGCCGTCAGCCCGCGCCTGCAGACGAGATGCCAGGTTGGTCGGCGTGCCGATGGCGCTGACGTTGCCGCCAGGGACGAGGGCACCGACGACGACCGGACCCACCGCCAGCCCGGCGCCGACAGCGAAGCCACTCGCCGCGGCCTTGTCCCGGATGCCGAGGGCAGCGCGCAACGCGGCCAGTGCATGATCGAGCCGGGGCGCGACGACGTTGAAGGTTGCCATGACGGCGTCGCCCGTGTACTTGTCGACCAGCCCGCCCTCGGCCTCGATCTCTGCCCTCGCCCAGCGATGGAAAGCGGTCACCCGATCGGCGAGGGACTCGGGCACGGCGTCGGCTGCGAAAGCGGTGTAGCCGCGGATGTCGACGAAGAGGACGGTCACCAGGCGCTCCTCTGGCGACGTCGAAGCCGTCGACGACTGGCCACCTGGCGTCGACCCGGTCGCAGAACGCAGGCCCGACGATCCGGGCTCAATGGCGGCGGGCGCCATCTCGACGCCCAGCTCCGCCAGGCGTCGTCGTGCCGCGGAGGCCGTCGTGACGGCGCCGATGGCAGACATATGCTCGAAGACGGCGCGTGCCTCGGTCACCGCGCGGTCCTTCGCGGCGTCCTCCGACTGCTCGAGCGCAGCCGACAGCAGCAGGCGCGCTTGGGCTTCGACGAACACGTAACCGACCCCCTCTGCGAAGGCGGCCACTCGCTCGAGGTCGTCCACCGCGCCAGCTCCCTCGCCGTCGGCGATGCGGACTCGCGACCTGGCCAGGAGCGCATACGCACCACCGGCATCCAGTCGCCGCTCGTCCATGGCCGCTGCCGCCCGTCGGGCGCCGACGAGGTCGGCGGCGAGGAGCAGCGCTTCGGTCGCGGCATCGAGCAGCTCCATGGCATCGCACGGCATGGGTCTGGGCCAGTCGATGGCCTCGAGGGCGTCGGTGCCGCGCTCGAGCGCCGCCTCCCGGTCACCCGCGGCGAGTGCCACGCGCAGGGCGCCGATGGTGTAGAGGGTCTTGTCCTGGCGCTCGATGAGCGTCGAGCCATCGGCCATCATCGAGCGTGCCTCGTCGAGCCGGCCGAGCTCCGCCAGGCAGTTGACGGCGCAGTTGCGGGCCCACAGCCCATAGGTCGTGACGCCCGACTCGCGACCGATGGCCATGACCCGTTCGGCATTCGCGAGACCATCCTCGAGCGCGCCGAGCGTCTGGAAGGCGAGCATCCTGCCCAGGGACGACTGGAGACCGGGCGGGAACTGCGGATAGTCGCGATCGAATCGATCGGCGATGCGCAGGGCTTCTCGGGCATCGAAGGTCATCGAGCGCAGCTCCATCTCGTTGTAGAGCGTATTGAAGGCCACGTACGTCATGCCGCGCGCCCACGCCTCGTCGTGCGCCTGGCGGAATTCTGCGTATCCACGATCGAGGTCGCCCATGGCGACATGGGCGAGAGCCTGGTAGCCGAGCGCCCAGAGACGCGGCGTTTCGTCGCCGCTGGCGAGCGCCACGGCCATGGCCTTCGCCAGCAGCTCGATGGATCGCTCGTACTCGAAGTCGAAGACGAGCAGGCTACCGAGACGGACATAGGCGTCGGCCAGGGCGCGGCTCGCGCCGAGCGGCTCGAGCAGGTCGCGCGCCCGCTCGTACTCCGTGCGAGCCACATCCTGGCGCGATTGCTCCCACAGCACTCGACCGAGGAGGAGGTGGCCGGCGGCGGCCGTGGCGATGTCGCCGGTACGGTGCGCGATGGGGATGGCCTCGGCGATGTAGCGCTCGGCGGCCGGTGGATCGCCCGCTCGCCAGGTGACCCGGCCGATGCGCACCAGGAGGCGAGCGCGTTCGAGCTCGTCGTCGACGTACGGCAAGGCCCGCAACAGGAGGTCGGTCGCCTCAAAGAAACCCTGCCGGTCCTCAGCCTCGACGGCTGCCTGGAGCCCGACGGGTACCGCCTCGGCGAACCGACCGGCGGCGAAGAGGTGCCTGGCCCGATCGCCGGTCGGCGAGTCCGGCAGGTCAGCCAGGGCATCGGCCGCCCTCGAGTGCAACGCTTGTCGACGCGGCAGCACGATGTCGTCGTAGACGGCCTCGCGTGTCAACGCATGGCGGAACCGATAGCGGCTGCCTTCTGCATCCACATCGAGGAGCTGCTCACCGACGAGCGTCACCAACGCGGCGTCGATGGCCGATGCATCGCAGCCACATACGCCGGGCAGCAGGTCCGGGCGCACCGCGGTACCCAGGACCGCCGATGCCTGGAGCACCTCGACGGCCTGCTCGGGCAGCCGCTGGATGCGCTGGAGGATGGACTCGCGGACCGAGGCGGGCAATCGCAGCTCGTCGATCTGGCGACGCTCCCAGCCAGCCGCGGTGCGGTAGATGTCGCCGCGATCGATGGCGTCCTTGAGCAGCTCCTCGAGCACGAACGGGTTGCCCTCGCTGCGTTCGAGGAGCAGGTCGCGGAACTCCGGGCTGATCTCGTCGCTGGCGAAGATGGCACGAACCATGGCCGAGACCGAATCGGCCCCGAACGGCTCGAGCTCGACGAAGGTGGCGGCAGCGGTGCGTCGCCAACCGTGGAGGATGGGGGCCAGCGGATGGCGGCGGTGGAGCTCGTCGCGGCGATACGTGGCCAGGATCATGCCGCGCGTCGAGCGCAACCGGCGTGCCAGGAAGTCGAGCAGCTCGCGCGTCGAGGCGTCCGCCCAGTGGATGTCCTCGACGACCAGCAGCAGCCCACCATCGGCGGCCTCGGCGCGGAGCAGCTGGAAGACCGACTCGAAGAGCCGCAGCCTGCCCATCGGGTCGTCAGACGTGGCCACCCCCGCGGAGGCGGCACCGAATTGCGGCAGCATCGGGGCCAGGTCGCCGGCAGCCGGACCGAGGTGCTCCACCACGGCCGCCGGACCGACCGCCGAGACACGGTTGCCGAGCGCCTCGACGAAGGGCAGGTATGGCAGGGCGAACTCCGCCTCGCTGCAGCCGCCCCACAGGACGACTGCCCCGAGTCGCTCGGCGCGCTCCTCCAGCTGCCGTGCCAGTCGCGTCTTGCCGAGGCCGGCCTCACCGGCCAGCAGGACCAGGCGGCCGTCACCGCGCAAGGCGTCGAGCAAGGCGTCCTCGAGCGCGTCGGCCTCGCGGTCGCGGCCGACGATGGTGGGGCAGAGGGCCTGTTCGATCACGCCGCGGATCCAGCCGCGGATCCCGCCGCGACGTGCGCTAGCACCGGTGCCCAGCTGACGACCCCGATGCGCATCTCCGCGGTCGGCAGCGTCCAGCCATCGGGCGTCTCCACTGCGCGCTCGAGGAGGGCGGCCACCAAGCGCCTGTCCTTCTCGCCTCCCTCGGCCACCCAGGTCTGGCGACGCGCGAACGCGAGCACCTCGTCGAAGGTCCCGAAACGCGCCGCAGGGCGTGGCAGGTAGGTGACCTCTGGTCGATGGCCACGGGCCCCGAGGAGTTCGAGGAACTCCGGCAGCGCCGGCAGCGGGACACGCGCCTGGCCGTGGACGAGCGGCCAGAACGGGTCGACAGTCGAAGCCGGCTGGCGCTCCATGAGCACCGCCACGCAGCGTCGGCCGGCGGCAGCCTCGAGCGCGGTCACGAACGGCCCGATGTCCTCGATGTCGTAGCCGACGTGAGCGATGAGCACGACATCGGCGGTCGGCGGGTCGGCCATCGGCCAGCGGGCGAGGATCGTGCGCACGTTGCGGATGCCGTGCTCTGTGGCGATCTCGTGCAGACCAGCCAGCATCTGCTCGGATGGATCGACGGCCACGACCTCGCGCACCCGCCGCGCGATGGGCAGTGCGAAGCGCCCGGCTCCGGCGCCGACGTCGAGCCACGCCTCGTCCGGCCGCGCCTCGCGCGCCAGGGCGTCGAGGACGGCATCGTCGGTGCGTGTGGGATCG